>JBGPGJ010000151.1:0-5282 GCA_041483795.1 Sulfurifustaceae bacterium | reverse complement strand
CCATGAGTACGGTGGCGGTGCGTTTAACGTGGCGGACGGCGTGGTCTACTTTTGCAACGACGCCGACCAACGTGTCTATTGCATCGAGCGCAACGCCGCGCCACGGGCGGTTACGCCGGAGGCGAAGCGCCGCTACGCCGACCTCGTGGTGGATCGCTCGCATCGCCGGCTCATCGCCGTGTGCGAGGACCACGCGGGCGCGATCGTACAGAACATGCTGGTGGCAATCAATCTCGACGGTACCGGATCGCCGCGCACGCTGGTTTCCGGCGCTGACTTTTACGCCGCACCGCGAATCGCGCCCGATGGCAAGCAGCTCACGTGGCTTAGCTGGAATCACCCGGATATGCCGTGGGACGGCACGGAGCTTTGGCTCGCCGATCTGCGCGCCGACGGGAACGTCGCAAACGCGCGCCGCGTCGCCGGCGGACGCGAGGACTCTATTCTGCAACCCGCCTTCGCACCGGACGGCACGCTCTATTTTGTGTCCGATCGCAGTAACTGGTGGAATCTCTATCGGCTGCGCGACGCACGCATCGAAGCCGTCGCGCCGATGGACGCCGAAGTCGGTTGGCCGCACTGGGTATTCGGCGAATCGGCGTATGCGTTTCTTTCCGCGCGCGAGGCGATTCTCGCTTGTAACCGCCACGGTTTCTGGCGGCTCGCGTTACTCGATCTTGCTACCGGCCGGCTCGAAACGATTTCGAGTCCGTACCGCGAAATTCACTTTCTTTTTGCCGCGCAGGGTCAGGCAACGTTCGTCGGCTCTTCGACGACCGAGCCGCCGGCCGTAATACGATTCGACACGCGCACACGAGGTTTCGAGGTACTACGACGCTCGACCGCCACCGTGCCCGACACGGGCTATGTCGCTGCTCCGGAGCCGATTGAATTCACGACCGCAGGGGGCGCCAGTGCGCACGCTTTTTTCTACGCACCGCGCAACCGTGACTTCGCGCCACCGCCGGTTGAACGTCCGCCGCTGTTGGCGCTCTCGCACGGCGGGCCGACCTCCGCGGCATCCCCCGCGCTCAACCTCAAGCTTCAATACTGGACCAGTCGCGGGTTTGCCGTGCTCGATGTCAATTACCGCGGCTCGACCGGTTTCGGGCGTGAATACCGACGGGCGCTCTATGGACGGTGGGGGGTGGCGGATGTCGAGGATTGCATGCATGGCGCGCAGTTTCTGGTGCAACGCGATTGGGTGGACAGCGCGCGTCTTGCGATCCGCGGCGGCAGCGCCGGGGGCTATACGACGCTGTGCGCGCTCGTGTTTCAGGAACTCTTTCGCGCCGGCGCGGTGTATTACGGCGTGAGCGACCTCGAAGCGCTCGCGCGCGAGACACACAAGTTCGAACAGCACTATCTCGACCATCTCGTCGGGCCCTATCCCGCGCGGCGCGATCTCTATACCGCGCGCTCGCCGATTCATCATGTTGCGCGTCTTTCCTGTCCCGTGATCTTCTTCCAGGGAATGGACGACAAGGTAGTACCGCCGGACCAGACGGAAAAGATGGTGCGGGCATTGCGGAAGAAGCGCATCCCGGTGGCCTGTGTGGAATTCGAAGGCGAGGCGCACGGCTTTCGCCACGCTGAAACCATTAAGCGCGCACTCGAGGCGGAGCTTTACTTTTATTCGCGCGTGTTCAACTTTGCGCCCGCCGACCCGATCGAACCCGTGTCGATCGAGAATCTGTAACCGCTAGCGCTCAATGCGCATGCCGTGCCGGAAGGCGATGTGGTTCTGGATGCGCTTCGAACCTTCTTTGGGCTTGGGGTAGTACCAGGCGGCATTGCGACAGAACCGTTCGTTCACGACAACGTCATAGTTAGGACGCATTTCCCTTCCACCGACAGAATGTGTGCGTATCGCTCGGGCGCAGGGTTTCGCGGCGTACCGTGCACGGCGGAAAATAGCGATTTCCTTCCACGATTTCACAGGCGTCGCTTTCGGCGAGCACGACACCCATCCAACGCGCGGGCCAGCGTAAGGTTCCATAGTTCTCAACGACAAATTTTAGACGTGAATTCAGGTTGGCATTCGATCCGGCCTGTGTTTCAATCGGATCGGGCCAAGCACGGGAGGGCCTTATGGCGGTCGAGGTAGGGATCACGCGTGTTGTGTCGCAAGACAACGCGCAGCAAGCGCTTCGAGTCCGTTACGAAGCCGTACGGCGCGCGAGCGCGGTGCTGTGCCGGCCGCTTGCGACCGAGGACTACGGGCTGCAGGCGATGGCGGATGCAAGCCCGCCGAAGTGGCACCTCGCGCATACCAGTTGGTTCTTCGAGACATTCCTGCTCAAGCCCTTTCTGCGCGATTACCAAGTATTCCATCCGCAGTTTGAAACTCTCTTCAACTCCTATTACCAGACCATCGGCGTTCAGTATCCGCGCCCGAGCCGCGGCCTGCTGTCGCGCCCCACGGTCGAGGAAGTGCGCCGCTATCGCGCCCATGTAGATGCCGCAATGGTCAGCTTGCTGGCCGAGGCGAAATCGAGCGATCTCGCCGAGATCGCGCGCCGCACCGTGCTCGGCTGTCATCATGAGCAGCAGCACCAGGAGTTATTGCTCACCGACATCAAATACAACTTCTCCGTTAATCCGCTGCGTCCGGCCTATCGCAGCGATTTGCCTGAAGCAACGGAACGGATATCGGCACCGCTGAGTTGGACCGAGTATCCTGGCGGTATCCACGAGATCGGTTATAACGGTGGAGGTTTCGCGTTCGACAACGAAGTGCCGCGACATCGTGTATACGTCCAGTCTTACGCGCTCGCCTCGCGGCTCGTTACCTGCGGTGAATATCTCGAATTCATGGAAGCCGGCGGTTACCGCCGTCCTGAATACTGGCTCGCCGACGGTTGGCGCACGGTGTGCGAACGCGGTTGGCAGGCGCCGCTTTATTGGGAGCAAAAGGAAGGCCGCTGGTGGCAGTTCACGCTCGCTGGCATGCGCCCGGTCGACGAACATGAGCCGGTGTGTCACGCGAGCTATTACGAGACCGACGCCTACGCACGCTGGGTCGGCAAACGCTTGCCGACCGAGCAAGAGTGGGAAATCGCAGCCGCATCGCAGCCAGTCGTCGGCAACCTGCGCCAGAGCGATTATCAGAGCGACCATCTGCACCCGGTACCGGCAAGGGCGGGCGCCGCGCCCGTGCAGATCTTCGGCGACGTGTGGGAGTGGACGCAGAGTGCGTATTTACCCTATCCTGGCTATCGCGCGCTTGAAGGCGCGCTTGGTGAGTATAACGGCAAGTTCATGGTAAATCAGATGGTGCTGCGCGGCGGTTCGTGCGCGACAGCGGCGGATCATATCCGCGCGACCTACCGCAATTTCTTCTATCCCCTGGATCGTTGGCAGTTTACGGGAATACGTATGGCCGAGGACCGATGAACACACAAAAAGCGGTACGGTTTTACGACGAAGCTCCCGAGGTTGCCGACTTCCGCGACGAAGTGTTGCGTGGCTTAGGCGCACACCCAAAACGTATCGCGCCGAAGTTTTTCTACGACCGCCGCGGCTCGGCGCTGTTCGAGGAGATCTGCCGCTTGCCCGAGTATTACCTTACGCGCGGCGAGATCGGTATCCTGCGCGCTTGCGCGCGTGAGGTCGCCGGCCTCGCAGGGCCCGATAGCGTGCTGATCGAGCTTGGCAGCGGCGCAAGTCGCAAGGTGCGCCTGTTGCTCGAGGCACTACGGCCTGACGCTTATCTTGCCGTGGATATCTCGCGAGAGTTTCTACTTCAGGCCACGCGCAAACTTGCGCACGATTACCCCTGGCTCGAAGTACATGCCGCCTGTGCCGACTTGTGTCGGCCGTTTTCGGTGTCGGGTTTGCCGCAAGCGGGACGCCGGCTCGCGTTCTATCCCGGATCGAGCATCGGCAACTTCGAGCCGGAGGAGGCGCGTGCTTTTATGCGCGGTCTGCGACCACTGCTCGGCCCCGACGGTGCGTTGTTGATCGGAGTGGATTTGAAAAAAGACCCGGCAGTTCTGCACGCCGCCTACAATGACGTTACCGGCGTCACCGCGATGTTCAATCTAAACCTGCTAGTGCGTTTGCGTCGGGAGTTGAACGCTGAGTTCGACCTTGCCGCGTTCGCACACGATGCTTTTTACAACGAAGCTGCGGGCCGCATTGAGATGCATCTCGTGAGCCGCAAGGCGCAACGCGTTCGCGTGGATGGCAGGTACTTCATTTTCGCGCGAGATGAGAGTATCCACACCGAGAACTCGTACAAATATACCGTCACCGAGTTCCACGCGCTTGCTTGCGCCGCCGGCTACGCCATTGAACGCACCTGGACCGACCCAAACGAGATGTTCAGCGTGCACTACCTGCGGGTTGCGGTGTAACCCGCCGAGTAGCCGCGCTCACGGATCGCAGGCAAGGGGATTAGCGCTCTTCTCCGGTTGAATCGCCAGACACGCGGCGCGGGCAACCGAACATCGGACTGTGTCAATCGGTTATCAGTATGTACAGCAAGCCAATGACCCACGAAAGAGAAAACAATATCGGCGCGCCTAGCAGGTAGTATTTCGAGGAAACGCTGCCGAGGCATTGTAGCCACGCCGGAGCGTTTTGCTCCGCGCTGTCCGTATCCAGTATCCGGAATCTCGGGTCGTCGACGTACTTGCGCTTTGAGGCGATTACGTTGGCCTTGGTCTGCCAGACCTTCTGGAACAGACTGGTTCTGCCGATGGATAAGATCCAGATAAACGAGAATATCGCGCCGGCCAGAAAGAGAAACCAGTTTTCCCGGACAAAGCCGCCGGCAATCTGTAACGCCGACACGAGCAACCCGTTCACGACCAGCAGTACCTGGAGCTTGTTGGTCTTGATTGGATTTTCGCTCGCCCATAGAGTGACGTAGGTCTTATAGGCTTCGTAGTCTTTTTCTTCTTTGTTCATGGCAATTTCGCCTTATTAAAGTTGTCCGATCGTGCAAACTCGTTTCCGAGCGCCACCAACCTCAGGGCGATCCGAGGTACTTGATCGCCTTGGCGCGCACGTTGCGGTAGACGTAGGTCACCGGACGGAAGCGCGGGCCGTAGTAGTAAGGATCGGTAAGTATCCATTCGGTGACGGCCTTGTCGTTGATGTTTGTGATCACGATCGCATCGGCGCCGATCTCCTTTCCCTTTTGCGCAAGCCGCGCATTGATCTCCTCGGGCGTGCCCTGCCAGCGGTCCTCGAGGACAGCGAACGTCTTGTGCGGGCGCGTCGGCGGATCGATGAGGATCTCTACGTTCAGCGTGGGTAGGTACGACTCTGTTTTG
>JBGPGJ010000150.1:0-5295 GCA_041483795.1 Sulfurifustaceae bacterium | reverse complement strand
CATCGTCGACGGGAAACGGGCCTTGAGCGCCAACGGCGTGCCGGTTTACGCCATGCACGGCAATCGCGATTGTCTCATGGGCGCGCGTTTCGAGCACGCGAGCGGCTGCCGACTGCTTCCGGAACCGACGCGTATCGAGCTTTACGGATCGCCCGTGCTGCTCATGCACGGCGATTCGCTTTGTACCCGTGACACCGAGTACATGAGGTTTCGTTCAATGGTGCGCGATCTAAAGTGGCAACGGGATTTCCTGGCCAAACCGCTCACCGAACGCGAGGCCATCATCCGCGAGTACCGTAAGATCAGTATGGCCAACACCGCGGCCAAAAAGCCCGAGATCATGGACGTCACGCAGGACGCGGTCGAAGAAACGATGCGCACCCAGCGCGTGCGTCATCTGATCCACGGCCATACCCATCGTCCTGCTGAACATCGTTTCACCCTCGACGGTGCGCCCGCCGCCCGTACGGTGCTCGGCGACTGGTATGAACGGGGAAGCGTGCTCCGTGTTGTGCCGGGGAAACAGATGCTTGAACCGTTACCCTTGCCCGAAAACTCAGCGCGGCGAGTCTCACCGAAACAACAAGATTAATTTTCTACTCTCAACCCCAACATAAGATCCATCACATTTGTCCCGGTCGGACCGGTGTGAATAAGATCGCCGCTCGCTTCGAGAAATGTTCCGGCATCGGCGCGTACCAACGCTTCTCGGGCATCGAGCCCGTGCAGTGCGCCGCGCGCAACCGTGCCGCCGTCCACCAACGCGCCCGCGTCTTGGGTGGGACCGTCGGTGCCATCGGACCCGGCGGCAAGGAAAAATAAATCTTCCCGACCGGCAAGTTCGAGCGCTGCTGCCAGCGCAAGACTTTGATTGCGTCCGCCGCGGCCGGGTCGCCGCGGCAATCGCACGGTGGTCTCACCACCCCAAACGCGCACGATGCCGGGCTGAAATTCGAGCAATCCTCGTGCGAGCCGTGTACCCACCTCGACGGCTTCACCTGCGATAAACTCCGGCACCGATTCGCCGCGATAGCCGCGGCCTGCGGCCGCGTCGGCGGCGGCGCGCTTGGCATCGTCGAGTCGCGCAACGATCTCGAAGCGCACGCGATCGAAACAGCCGTCGCCCGGGACCGGTGCGGCCGGCGCCTGATCGAGCGCCGCGCGCACGAAATCGGGAAGATGGGCAGCGAGTGGTTTTGCCAGCGACGCATCGGCCACGAGGGGGCCGGAACCGATCGCGCGTGGATCGTCGCCCGGCACGTCGGAGATCGCTAAGCAAGTCACCGCGCGCGGGGCGAGCCATTGCGCAAGCCGTCCACCTTTGATGAGCGAAAGCCGCTTGCGGATGCGGTTCATCTCACCGATATCGAGCCCGCTCGCGAGGAGCCAATCGGTGACGCGTCGCAGCCGCGCGAGGTCCACGCCGGCAGGCAACCGTTCGATGAGCGCCGAGGCGCCACCCGACAACAACACGAGTATGTGACCATCGCGTGGCGCGGTTGCGACAAAGTGCGTCAGCGCTTCTCCTGCCTCCAAACTGCGAGCATCCGGAACCGGGTGCCCGGCTTCACGCACCGGCCACGGCAACGGCTCGGCGTAACCTTCCTTGGTAACGATCAGCGCATCGCGAATGCCCGCGCCGAGCGCTGCCTGGGCGCCGCGCGCCATGGGGCAGGCCGCCTTGCCTACTGCGATCAAGTAAACCGGCAGTGCGAGCGGGTGTGCGACAAGATGTTCACGCACCCGCACGCATCCATCCACGGCGCGCAACGCGTCTTGAAAGATTTCAAGCAACGCCTGACGGGTATCGGCCATGACGCAGGCCCGGGCGCAGACCTAGTCGCCCACCAAAACGATCAGCGCCCGGCGCGGGCCGTGCGCGCCCAACGTCACCGTCTGCTCGACGTCCGCGGTGCGTGACGGCCCCGAGACGAAGTTTACCGCGCGTGGGATCGCGCCCCACTGCGCACGCATGCGCGCCCACACGTCTTCCATGGTCGCCACGATGCATCCGACCTGAACCACGGCGATGTGCGTCTCGGGAAGCAGGCTGACGGTGGCCGGCGTATTGGCGCCGGACAACAACATCAATGTCCCGGTTTCGGCGATGCCGGCAAACGCACCCGTAATTCCCACGAGATCGTTGCCGGTCGCAATGCACGCCTCGACCTCGAGGTGTTGCGCGTGCCAGGGCAATGCAACCAGTTCCGGCCAACAGACCGCACGGCGAGAGAGTTTGTTCGATTCGAGATACCGCGCCACGGCGATGGGCACATCGGAGATGGCAACAACGCGCACCACTTCACTCGCCAGCTGTGTTGCGCGTTCGCAAAACTGCTGGGCAAGGTCAGGGCCGAGGCTTGGCGCCGGTCCGCGCGGGTGTTGCTGTAAATATTTTTCAACCGTGCTCGGATCGCCGGCGCCAGCGCGCGCCGCAACGACCCGCTCGAGAATGCGCTCGCGTGCACTCATGTTACGCGCCGCTTCTTATAAAGTTCGCGGAAGGTGCGACCCGCTGGCGCCGGCATGTCGCGCCCACGCGTCCACTCGCCGAGACCGGGCAAGTGGCGCAGTCGGCGGCTGCGGCCGCCGAGCCAGGCCAACAAGCGTACCGCGACGCGCGTGCTCCACGCGTAGACCGCCGGTCGCCGCGCCATCCAAGCCCAGGCGCGCAATACCCAGCGCTCCGACCATGAACGCAACCCCTGTGCGAGCTGCCGTGAACGCAACTCGCGCATGAGGTCGGTCAAGGGAATCTTCACCGGGCATACCGCGACGCACGCGCCGCAGAAAGTCGAGGCATTCGGCAGATGCACGGCATTCTCGATCCCGGCAAATAACGGCGTCAGCACCGCTCCCATCGGTCCGGGATAGACCCAACCGTAGGCATGGCCGCCGATGTTCTGATACACCGGACAGTGATTCATGCACGCGCCGCAACGGATGCAGCGCAGCATCGGTTCGAGCGCCGTGCCGAGCAGACGGCTGCGGCCGTTATCCAACAGCACGATGTGCATATGCTCCGGCCCGTCGCGATCGTCCTGGCGCCGCGTGCCGGTCAGCAGCGAGACGTAATTCGTGATCGGCTGGCCCGTGGCCGAGCGCGGCAACAGCCGCGCCAGCGTGGCGGCGTCTTCCAGCGTCGGCACGATCTTTTCGATACCGGCGATGGCGACGTGTACGCGCGGCAACGTCGTGACGAGCCGACCGTTGCCTTCGTTGGTGAACAACATCACCGAACCGGTTTCGGCGATAAGAAAATTGGCGCCGGAAATACCCATGTCCGCGTCGAGAAAATGCGGTCGCAGCACCTCGCGCGCCTCGTTCACCAGCGCGGCGATGTCGTCCTGGCGCGGGCGGCGATGCTTTTTCTCGAACAGCGTTGCGATCTCGTCCAGGTTCTTGTGCATAACCGGCGCCACGATATGAGACGGCGGCTCGTGCGCCAGTTGCAGGATATACTCGCCGAGATCGGTCTCGACCACTTCTAAGCCTTCGCGCCCCAGGTGGTCGTTGAGGTCACACTCCTCGGTGACCATGGACTTCGACTTCACTATCTTTTTCACGCCGTGTGCGCGCGCGATCGCGGCAACGATGCGGCTCGCCTCCTCGGCGGTCTCGGCCCAATGCACGCGCGCGCCGCTCGCGACGGCGACCCGCTCGAAGCGCTTCAAGTAACCGTCGAGATCGCGCAACACGCGGTCGCGAATCGCGACGCCGGCGTCGCGCATGGCCTCGAACTCGGGCAGCGCGCGCACCGCCTGAGTGCGCAAATCCACGAAGTGCGATTGCATCCGCCCCAACGCGTGTTGCAGTTGCGGGTTGTGCAACGCCTCACGCGCCTTGCGTTTGAATTCGACGGACGTTATTTGCATGGTTCGTCAAGGGTTCCTAACAAAACGAAAAACCCAACGCAAAGACGCCAAGGCGTAAAGCAAATCGGGAATGGATGATCGCTTTTTTTCATGAATTTCTTTGCGTCTTAGTGCCTTCGCGTTGAGTTGTGATGGACAAAATCCGGTTTCGTTATTTTGTTAGAGGCTCAATGTCAGCCAACACCTCGGCGATGTGTAATACCTGGGTCGTACGGTCGCCCTGTCGGCGCAATTGCCCCTCGATATTTAGTAGACACCCCAGGTCGCCGGCGGCGACGGTCCCGGCGCCCGTCTGGGCGATGGACCGGCATTTACGCTCGGCCATGCGCGAGGAAATCTCGCCGTATTTGAGCGAGAATGCGCCGCCGAAACCGCAACAGGTTGTGGCGTCCGGCATCTCGACGAGCTTCGCGTCCGCCACCTGGGCGAGTAAGACGCGCGGCTGGGTGCACACACCGAGTTCGCGCAGCCCGGAACAGGAATCGTGATAGGTGAGCGTGCCGTCGAATCGGCCTGGCGGGACTTCGAACTTGGCGATACCGACCAGAAAGTCGGTCAGCTCGTAGGTGCGCTCGGCCAATCGTGTAATACGATCTCGGTGCGTGGCGTCATCTTGGAACAACTTCGGGTAGTGCACGCGAATCATCCCGGCGCAGGAACCGGAAGGCACGACGACGTATTCGCAATCCTCGAACTCGGTCGCGAGCTTCAGCGCGAGTGCCCTGGCCGAGTCAAAGTCACCGGCGTTGTAGCCCGGTTGACCGCAGCAGGTCTGGGTGTCGGGCACGATCACCTCACAGCCCGCGGTTTTCAGAAGCTTCAACGCCGCGAACCCGATGCGCGGGCGCATCAGGTCCACCAGACAAGTTACAAAGAGACCGACGCGCATCGCCGCGGGAGGTTTCATCGTGGCACAAGCATAACGGGACACCCACGCATTCGCCAGTCCGCGACCGGCAAACGCGCCCGATAACGTTCTCACGCTCGCGGGTGCGGCCCGTTACAAAAAAAGAACCCCGCATCGCGGGGTTCCTACAGATTTATCGCTGCAACGACCTCAGGCGGGAACCGGCTCTTGTTCCTCAATGCGCTCCGGCTCGACCTGTTGCGCCGGGACCTGCGACTCGGTCTTGCTTGCCGGGCCTTGCGATGCTTCCTTGCTCAGGCGTAAGCGCTCGGCGATCCGTGCCTTCTCGAACGATTCAAACTCATAGCACATGGCGCGACTCCTTTCGATATCCAGGGTAACGTGACCTCCCTGCGATCTGTTGGAGTTGTGAATCCATGCTACGCCGGGGGAAAGCCAATATCAACTAGGGAGCCTCCGCGCCGGCGCGCGCCTACTTTTGCGGCGATGCAACGGCGATGTGCGTGCGCAGCAGTTCGGCGAACTGGTCCGGGGCGACCGGCTTGCTAAAAT
>JBGPGJ010000149.1:0-5312 GCA_041483795.1 Sulfurifustaceae bacterium | reverse complement strand
TGCGCAGATCGAGATCGGCAACGCGCGCTTTACCGTAGCGCGCGTGCTCACCTACGAGCCGGGGCGCGGCAACTTCTTCGCTTTCGCCCCGCGCGTGTTGATGCACCGCTCGGATGTCGCGCGCACTGGCGTGATTCAACCAGGCAGCCGTGTCACATACAGTATCTGTTTCGCGGGCACGGAAGCGGCGGTGCGTGCCTTCCGCGAGTGGCTGCAGCCGCGGCTCGGCGCGAACGAGCGTCTCATTGACGCGCGCGAGGGAAATCCGACCATTGCGCGCGCGGTGGAACGCATCGAGCGTTACGTAGGTCTGACCAGCCTGCTTGCAGTGATACTCGCGGGGGTGGCGATCGCCATGGCCACTCGGCGCTACAGCGAGCGCCACTACGACATGAGCGCCATGCTGCGTTGCCTGGGCAGCACGCAACGCGAGATCGTGCAACTCTACCTGCCGCAGCTTGCCGTGCTCGGTCTGGTCGCGAGCGCCGCCGGTTGCGTCATCGGTTTCGTCGCGCAATACGCGATCCATTATTTCCTCAAAGATCTTTTTCCGGTGCCGTTGCCGGCGCCGGGGGCGACGCCCCTTGTTTATGGAATGCTGACCGGTCTCATCATACTTCTTGGTTTCGCCGCCGCTCCGGTATTACGTCTGACGAACGTGCCACCGCTGCGCGTGCTGCGGCGCGATCTCGCGCCGCTACCACTGAGCGCCTGGTTGGTCTATGGCGCGGCCGGTACCGCCATACTGCTACTCATGTGGCGCTATACCGGCAACTGGACGCTCACGTTTGCGGTGCTGGCGGGCGCGATCGCGGCGACGGCGGTGCTTGCGGCGATGGCCTGGGTACTGCTGCGAGTCGGCCGGCGGTTGCACCGGCACGTCGGCGTGGCCTGGCGCTTCGGTCTTAACAACCTGTGGCGACGCACGCAGGCCAGCGTCGGCCAGATCCTCGCGTTCGGATTGACGCTGATGGCGATGGCCATCATTGCACTCGTGCGCACGGACCTGCTCTCGACCTGGCAAGCGCAGCTGGCGCCCGAGACCCCGAATTACTTCGCCTTCAACGTGCTGCCGGCGGACGTACCGCGGGTGGAGAAGTTTTTTTTGACCAACGCGATTCGCGCGCAGGCCCTGTACCCGATGGTGCGCGGACGGCTGATCGCGATCAACGATGTCGCAGTGACCGAAGCCGTTACCAAGGAAGAACGTTCCGACGGAGCACTGCAACGCGAACTCAACCTGACCTGGGCCGCCACGATTCCACCCGACAACCGCATCGTGCAAGGAGAATGGTGGAACGGCACCGCCCGCGGCGGGGGCGTGTCGGTCGAACAAAAACTCGCCGAGCGCCTCGGCATCAAGCTCGGCGATACGCTCGGGTTCAGCATCGGCGGCACGAGCCTAGATGCGCGCGTGGCCAGCGTTAGAAAAGTTCAGTGGGATTCGTTCCATCCCAATTTCTTCATGATCTTCGAGCCCGGCAAGCTCGATGGTTTTCCCGCCACCTATATCACCAGCTTCTATCTGCCGGAAGTGAAAAAGCCGCTGCTTGCCTTGATGGTACGCTCGTTCCCAGCGGTCACCGTGCTCGAACTCGATCAGTTCCTGACGCAGGTGCGTACCATCGTGCGCCAGGCCACGCTCGCAATCGAACTGGTATTGTTGTTCGTGCTCGCCGCCGGGTTTGCCGTGCTGTACGCGGCGCTCGCCGCAAGCCTCGACGAGCGCCTCTACGAAGGCGCGTTGCTGCGCACGCTCGGCGCGAGCCGGCGCCAGTTGCGCGCGGGCCAACTGGCCGAGTTCGCCGCGCTCGGTCTCCTCGCCGGCGTGCTCGCCGCCATCGGCACCGAAGTGACCGCCTATGTGTTGTACACGCGCGTGTTCGAGATTGATTACAGCCCGAAATGGCAGGTATGGCTCATCGCACCCATCGTGGGCGCGATGTTGATCGGGTTTGCGGGTTATCTTGGCACGCGGCGCGTGGTGGAGCGGAGTCCGCTGACTGTGCTCCGTGAAGTTTGATTCGCGCTACGCGCGAATGTCGAATATTAAATTTGTATTTGCGGTTCCCGCACCGCGGGCGGGTTACTTTTCGTTGTTCGGCCAACGAAAAGTAACCAAAAGGAAGGCCGCCCCGATCGCTTCGCCGCGCACACTTCGCGCGGTCCCCTGCGCTTCTCGCCAACACCGGGCGCGAGACCAACTCGCCGGCGGCACACAACGCCGCTCGGGCTCGAACACGGTCTCGCGAAGACTCCCGGCATTGGCTCCGGTGCTCGGCGAAGCTCAACGGGGGTTCACCAAAAACACCATCCCCATCGCTTGCTTTCGTGCGAGAGCGGTAACATGCTGGGGTATCGTAAGACCCACTAATCTTTTTGGTACACCCCAATGTCGTATTCGAAAGCGACATTTAGGGTGTTGAATATAAGTTAGCTCTCCATGACAGATATAGTTACTTCAACTTACAGTGGCGAGGAATATACGCACCGCGTCCTATGGCGAACCGTTCAAAAGCAGCTTGAAGTGGCTCGATCTAGCCCGGTAGGCAGCAAATATTTTCACCTTACCGCAATGGTTCTTGGATATTTCGTATTCGAGGCATACATAAATTATCTGGGAGAGGCGCTCGACAAAGTTACTTGGGCCAACGAGCGGGAATTCTTTTCAAAGGAACCTTACCGAGGAACGGAAGGAAAGCTGAAGAGAATTCTGGAGTTATACGATCTACCTTACCCAAACAAAAACAAACGGCCTTTCGCTAGCGTCGTTCAGCTCGGCGCGCTTAGAGACGAAGTAGTTCATGCCAAGCCGTTCAGAACGGAGTTGAGCTCGGTCGTCAATCGTGGACACCATAGGGTGCAGCATCATGCTGCCTGTTGCCGCCGGTAAAACTGTTGGGTAAACGCCGCCGGTGAGAGGTTACCGAGTCTCGAATGCCGCCGCTGGCGGTTGTAGAAGATCTCGATGTACTCGGTGATCTCACGCCTGGCCTGCTCTCGGGTTTCGTAACGTCGGTGGTGAACCAGTTCGTTCTTGAGCGTGCCCCAAAAGCTCTCCATCGGTGCATTGTCGTAGCAGTTGCCCCGGCGCGACATCGAAGCCTTCATCCGGAACTGTTGCAGCAGCGCCTGGTAGTCCTGTGAGCAATACTGGCTCCCCCGATCGGAGTGATGAATGAGCCCCGAGCCTGGACGCTTGGCCGAGACGGCCTTCACGAGCGCACGGCCCACCAAGTCCTTCGTCATGCGGCTGCCCATCGCGTGGCCGACCAACTCGCAGGTGTGCAGATCCTTCACGCCCGAGAGATACAACCAGCCCTCGTCGGTCGCCACGTAGGTGATGTCGGTGACCCACGTTTCGTTCGGGCGCGTGCTGTCAAAGTTCTGTTCGAGCAGGTTCGGCGCCACCGGAAGACTGTGATTCGAGTTTGTCGTGGCCTTGAACTTGCGCACCTGTTTGCAGCGAAGGCCGAGCTTTTTCCTGAGACGTTTGATGCGCCCGACACCGGCCGTGACGCCATCGTCCTTTAACTCGTCTTGCAACCGCTCGGGCCCGTAGCTCTCGCGCGTGCGTCGATGCGCCGCCTGGATCGCCACTTCGAGGCGCGCGTTCTCCTGTGCGCGTTTTGACGGTGCCCGTGAGGCAAACGCGTGGTAGCCGCTGCGAGAAACCTCGAACACCCGGCACAGCACGGTGAGGGGATAGTGGGCTCGCAGGATCTTCATGTGCGCGTACCGGGCAGCTGCGCCTTGGCAAAGTACGCGGTGGCTTTTTTTAGGATATCGCGCTCCATCCGGGCTTCGGCGAGTTCGCGCTTCAATCGTGAGACCTCGGCTTCGAGATCGGTCACCGGCTTTCGATTCCCGTCCATCCCGGCAAGTTTCCCGTGCCGCGCCTTAAACACCCAGTTCGAGAGCGTCTGGTTTGACATCGCCAAGCGCCTTGCCGCCTCGGGGACCGTGAGGTCCTGCTCGATCACCAGCTTTACTGCCTGTTCACGGAATTCCTTCGTATACGTCTGTCGTGGTAACGTTTCCATCCAACACCTCCGTACCTCAATATATCAGGTTGAAGGTGTCCACCTTTTTGAGCCTAGCTCAAGTTTACTATTACTCATTCAGTACGCGCCGAAATCCCTTGGGCGAAGGGATGGCTTGAAAACGAAGTGAATGAAACCCAAGCTGAAAGAACTATCGCTGATCTGGATAAGTTTCTTGAGGAAATACATGCGCTGCTTGTAGCAAAGACAGAGAATAATGAACTAACTCTATTTGCTCTAAAGGGGAGTACAGCCCTTGGAAGCGGATCCACAACAGCGAGCTAAAACGGCGTTAGGCAACTTATGAGTCGGGAGTTGTACGATCAATTGTTCAAGTGGGCTGCGACTACAAATTTGAATCACGTGATCAAATTTCACAACGAAGCTAGGCTCCTTTTTAAAGGCGTATACCAGTCCTTGGGCTCTCCCAAAGATGACTCTGATATTGAAACCAAAGCGCTTCGCGACACTTACTTTCAATTCGATGGACTGCTTCACATCAACACTTTTCTCATGCTGCACTCCTATCTAGAGGAGTGGCTGTTCCATCTATGCAAAGCTGTTCAACCACCACCAGATCGTAACAAAAGCGGTATCGAGCGCTTCAAACCGTCATTTCAGGCGTTGGGTGCCGACCTCTCTGCGGGCAATTGGCTATTTCTCAAAGACGCGGAAAAAGTGAGAAACTGCTTGCTTCATGCCAATGGCCGAGTCAGCCTTAGCAAGAATTCGACCGAGATGGAGAAAATCGCACAAAAATACCCGAAGGAGCTTAGCATCGTTCAAGATAGACTCGTCGTCCACGCGGACTTTCTTCAAAGATTTTCCTCCGAAACTGAAGCGTTCCTTAATCATATGCGCAGTCTGCCTAACCCGTCATTCCAGGGGACCGCCTTTGGCGGCCCCTGAATTTCACGTTAGCCTATCGTGCAACTCAATAGCGAAGCGTATTGCGCCGTAGTTGTTGTGGTTGTTGTTGAACCCCCGTTGAGCAAGCCGAGCACCGTAGCCAACACGGGGAGTCTTCGCGAGACCGTGTCGAGCCCGTAGCGCGTTGTTTGCGCTCGGCGAGTTGGTCTCGCGCCCGGGGTTGGCGAGGAGCGAAGGGGACCGCGCGTATTTTGCGCGGCGCAGCGACCGGGGGCGATTTTCTTTGGGATACATTTCTTTGTCCGCACAAAGAAACGTATCTCGCCCGCGGTGCGAGAAACGTAAGTAAAACTTAATAAACGACCATCGCGCGGAGCGCGCTCGATGAAATATCTCCCC
>JBGPGJ010000148.1:0-5340 GCA_041483795.1 Sulfurifustaceae bacterium | reverse complement strand
TAGGTGTGGCCATCACGCCTGGAGCGGATTTCGGTTTTCATCGTCCCGAACGCCACGTGCGTTTCTCTTACGCCAATACCCTCAAAAACCTCAAAGAGGGCGTGCGCCGCCTCGCGACATTCCTGCGTTGACGTTACACAATTTGGAATCAGATTTGCACGACACCGTTTAGGTATTTCGGCATCGCATGGACTTCCACCCCGCCGAGGTCCTTGTCCAAAGTTGCCGTCACGAAGGCGGCGGTCTGCGGAGTAAGCGCTGCTCGTAGATTGCCGAGGAAACGCGGCTTGGCCACTAGGACCAACTTCGAATAGCGATGCTGGACACGCCCGCTTTCGAGCAGCTCGGAGAGCTGTTTGGCGAATTGTTCGGAGACGTGTGCCATGGGTTCCTGTTCGTTTGTGAAGGCATGGCGGCGGCCGCTGCTGTCGAGGCTTCGCCCCGGTTTATCCACGCCGATGTCCTTGTTCTTGAGCCGACCTTCGGGATGGGGAATCTCCCGCACGAGATTTAGAATTCCTAACAAAATAAAAAACTCAACGCAAAGACGCCAAGGCGCAAAGGGTTAGGAGAAATGGATAATGGCGTTTACCCGTGGGTAATTCCTTTGCGTCTTTGTGCTGTACAGGGACGCACGAATGTCGCAAGCGCACGGGTGAGCTGAGGCAGTCGCGAACACAATAAGGAAGCCCTACTCGCTGCGCTCGTTCGTCCTGTCATATGTTTTCATGTGTTCGCGCCAGCGAACGGGCGCAATGAATTTATTGCACCCTGGGCTGCACGCAGGAGCGACCGCCTTCGCGTTGAGTCGTTACGCGAAATTCCGTCGGTTCGGTCATTTTGTTAGAGGTTCTTAGTCCCTTGCCTCGACCGTTGCTTGTAAAAAGTCGCGCGCCGCCGCGATGTGCGACAACAATCCAGGTGGTGTCCATGGTAAGTCTTCTTTTCCGATAAGTGCGTGAAGGACGTTCTTTTCCCGATTGTACCGAAATAGGTCGGGGTGGGTAATCGCACACGGCGCCGGCGCCGGTGTCGATGCGAGAAGCATCCGGCTCTACTCAATTTTCGTAAGTAGCGACGTGAACCGTTGCTGCCGTTGTTGCTGGTTCGATGCCGCCATGAGGACGGCAGCGCAGTGGATTTAGCGAGATCTAGTCCAAATTTCCGGCGCCAGCGATGGCATAGTCCTTGCTCAATTGTTAGGTAGAAACCGGCGGCAACCTCGCCGCGAAGGGTTTCCGGGACGGTAGCCATGAAACATACACGATCGGACGGTCGCCAAGAGCCAGAGGCGGACCCGTATTTGGACGAGACGATGGCGATGGTCTACGTCGGCGATGTCTATTCGCTGGTGGCTCAGCAAGGATCGGTCGCCGAGCCTGCGAAGGAAAAGATCAAGGATAAGGCCGAGAAGCCCGCACCACAGGACGACCGAGACGCCCTGTGGCCGTTCGTGCGCTAGAACTCATTCGACTGGCGAACCGGGGCTGTTGCCCCACTCCGACCACGAGCCGGGATAGCCGCGTACTTTCGGGTAGCCGAGCAATTTAAGCACGAACCAGGTGTGGGCCGAGCGGTGGTGCGTCTGGCAGTACACAACTACCTCCTTCTGTGGCGTAATCCCCACCTGAGCCAACCCCTGACGCAGCTCCTCCGTCGGTCTAAGGCGTAATTGGCGCGCGGTATCGATCGCGTTCACGTAGTCGAAATTTACCGCCCCCGGGATATGCCCGCCGTGCGCGGCGCGCACGATGGAGCCGTCGTATTCACCCGGACTACGCGTATCGACGATGATTACAGCGGGATCCCTGAGATGTTTCAGTGTCCACTCCTTGTCTGCAATGGCCCCGTCGCGCAGGGTGACCGGGTATCGACTGGGTTTGGGTGCGACCGGATCTTGCGTGAGACGACGACCTTCGTGTTGCCAGGCGATGAGGCCGCCATTCAGCAAGGAATAATTCCGGTGGCCGATGACCTCGAGCGTCCACAGAAAGCGCGCAGCGCGCGAACCGCCTTCGGCGTCGTAGGCAACGACATGTGTCTCGGGTGTCAGGCCGATGCCGCTCAGGATTTCCGACAGGCGTTTGGCATCGGGCAACAGGCCCATCGCCGGTGGATTGGTGGCGGTAATGTCGGCGTACTCAAGCCGCACGGCTCCCGGTAAGTGCGCTTGGGCGTAAACGTCCGCGCGATTGAGGTCCACGAGCAGCAGTTTGGCTGCACCGAGCTTCGGTTCCAGCTCGGCCGGTTCCACCAACAGCGGCAAGAGAGGTTGAGTCACGTTCGGCGTCCCCGCTGAAAAACGTGCCCATTGTAACCTTATGTGCGTGGCTTGCGCACGAGGAAGCGGCTACACTGTGGCCGCACTTAAGTCTTCATTTCAGCGTGGAAATTTTTAAAATCGTCACCATCGAAGCGGCGCACCGTCTGCCCCATTTGCCGGTGGATCATAAGTGTTATCGGTTGCACGGGCATTCGTTTCATGTCGAAGTGCATGTTGCTGGGCCGATGGATCCGAAGCTCGGTTGGGTGCAGGACTTCGCCGATATCGGTCGCGCGTTTCAGCCGCTCTTCGAGCAACTCGATCATCGTTATCTGAATGAGATTCCTGGCCTCGAGAATCCTACGAGCGAAAACCTGGCGCGTTGGATATGGGCGCGGCTTAAGCCGGATTTGCCCGGGTTGAACCAAGTCCTTGTGCGCGAGACCTGCAACGCCGGTTGTGTGTATCGTGGTGAAGACTGAATCCGATATGGAAGCCGGGCGCAATGCTACGCCTGCGCTCGTTATCGAGACCGGCCCGCAGCCCGTTGCGAGTGTAATTTGGTTGCATGGACTCGGTGCGGACGGCCACGACTTTGAGCCTATCGTGCCGGAGTTACAATTGCCTGCCAAATTACCGGTGCGTTTTATTTTCCCGCACGCGCCCTACCGGCCGGTGACTTGGAATAACGGACAGGTCATGCGCGCGTGGTACGACATGGCGGCGACCGAGCGCGGTTTATATCAGAACGTCGAACATCTGCGGGAAGCCGAAGCGACAGTTCATGAGTTTGTCGCTCAGGAACGCACTCGCGGCATTGAGCCATCGCGGATCGTGCTTGCCGGGTTCTCGCAGGGCGGGGCAGTGGTGTTGCACGCGGGGCTACATTATTCCTCGCCGCTCGCCGGTATTCTTTGCCTGTCTGCCCCGGTGCCGTATCTGGATCAGTTGCTCGCGAGTATAGCGCCCGCCAATTCGGACACCCCGATCTTTCTGGCTCATGGGGAGCATGATTCGATGGTGCCCTTTGGGTTGGCGCAGCACGCGCACGAGCGTCTGACGGCAGCCGGGTTGGATGTGGAATGGCAGCGCTACACCATGGACCACGGGGTTTGTGCGCAAGAGCTTGCCGATATCTCCCGTTGGTTAAATCGGGTACTTCAAGGTGTCCGCGATTAAGCCCTGTCGAGGCCGAAGTTTGCGCTTGAGGGTGTCTATCGCCAAAAATTTAGGCCATAATTTACGCTAAAATGATAGCTTGGCGAGACATGGGTATTCCAAGGATCGGGAATCGGGGTCGCTTCGACACGGTTGGCTCATGAGGGTATGAAAATCCTTCCTTACATTGAGTCGCATGAGATGAGGAGAGACGCGTGGTCATATTAAAAGAATCTCCACGAGATTGGGCGCTGGTCGGTATCGTGGCATTTTTAGTCGTCGCGACCAATCTTCCCGACGAGTGGACCGATTTTCTCAGCATCGACCGCCGCTACCTGCTCGCCGGCCTAATCGGGTTTGTTGCAATCGCGCTGATCCGCTATCTCAAATTTGCCTTGCTGCTCGTAGTAGTGCTATTGGCGATCGGCGCCAATCTTCCCGACGAGATTGCCAGGGGATTCGGCGTAGACCCGCAGATCGCCATGCTCGGATTGGTGGTCATGGTCGTCATCTCGCTTTCCAACAAACTCCTCAAATTGCCCACCGGTCTTGAAAAGACCGGACGCACGAAGACCGCACACGGCGCGGCGGCGCTATTCACTGCAATCCTCAAGGGTCGAATCGCAGTGGTGCAATCGCTGGTCAGCCAGGGCGTTAACGTCAACGCACGCACCATCAGCGGCAAAACGCCGCTGATGGCTGCTTGCTACAAAGGTTACAGCGATATCGTCCAGTTGCTGGTGGACAGCGGGGCGGATACCGACGCCAAAGACAGCAAAGGCGACACCGCGTTCAAGATCGCCGTGCGCGGCGGCTATTCGCGCATCGTCGACTTATTGAAGCGGGCCGGCGCGCAGCCCGATGAGCCGCGTTTTGCCCAGCCGCCCAAAGCTACTCCGCCCCCGGAAGCAGGACCGCCATCCCAGCGTACCGGCCTCGCCTGAGGCCCGTCTTGCCTCGGTTCAGCAGGTCGCCAGTCGCGCCAGTGACAAAGTTCGGGCGATTGACGATCGAGTCAACACGTGACGTTCCCTAGGGTGAAGCGGGGATTTCGCTTACACACTTAACGTGTGTCAGCGCCGCTGAACGCCACCCACGGACGGCGTGGCTGGGGTTGATCGAAGTCAATGATGCTGCGCCACGGACGGTAGGCACAAGCATGTCAGGTTGGCGCTCCCTAGGGGGAGAGCCGGGGCAGTAGCGAAGACACTAAAAGTTGTGGCCCAGGGTGCAACAAGACCCGTCGCACCCGTTCGGCGGCGCGGATGCACGTTAAGTTGAATAGCGGCTAAACCGGCTCACCTTAGCCAAGCGAGCGCCTGTTAATGGAAGTAAGGGCCGGAGTTGATCGAAGTCGAGACGTATCGCCAGGGAAGGCATACGCGACGCAACAGGTTGGCGCTCCCTAGGGGGTGAAGCGGGGATTCCGCTTACACACTTAACGTGTGTCAGCGCCGCTGAACGCCTGGCCACGGATGGCCAGGCTGGGGCGAATCGAAGTTGAATTCGTTGCGCCACGGATGGCGGCCGCACAAGTAACAGATCAGTATGGCGCTCCCTAGGGGACTCGAACCCCTGTTTTCGCCGTGAGAGGGCGACGTCCTGGGCCACTAGACGAAGGGAGCGGACTATTTGTTGTAATAAAACCTGTAGTAAAACGATTCTGGCGGGGTCTAGCCGCGGGCGTGTATTATACGAGTAGGTGTATCCGAAACACAAAATACGTCGTTGCCTTGCCGCTCGGCCCTAAAGTGCAGAGCCATCCGATACAGCCGGCGATTCTCCCGCGTGAGCGCCATCCGATCTCGCGCCGGCTCATCAGCGAAAACGCACTCAAGGTGTTGCATCGGCTGAAAGACGCCGGCTATGCGAGCCTGCTCGTCGGCGGGTGTGTGCGCGACCTTATGCTCGGGCGCGAG
>JBGPGJ010000147.1:0-5367 GCA_041483795.1 Sulfurifustaceae bacterium | reverse complement strand
GGCTTGTTGTTAGCCATTTATGGGCTCCTGGTGGTTTAATTGGAATTGGGCAATTCGGCGCTGAAAACTAGCACTAATTTACCGAAAAAAACAGGGTATCCGTGCGGTGGCGATTTCGGCAAGACGCCGCCGCTTCGGTCCGTCGGTCGTAGCGCATCGGTATTACTCATAAAGCGGTTCGAGAAGGAAAAATAATTCCTTGAATTTAGCGGGTTCTTTCTAATAAGGCTGCTGGCTATTTACGGCGTTGATGGGTGTGGCGCCACAGCAAGTGAATCAGGGTGTGGGCAACATCGACGCCATGGCGCCAAGGAATTTTTTGCGGAAACCTCAATCTTGAGGCCGCCTGGATATCGCCCGGTCAGGCCCAATCGCTTGCAAAAATAATGCGTTAGGCAAAGTAGCTGGCTATAATGCCTTGTCGCCTATACACCTCGCCCCCATTGTTTTGAGGACGCATATAAAAGAGGTACTTCCATGCCGATTTACGGATATCGTTGCCAGAGCTGCGGCCATGAACTTGAGGCCATGCAAAAGTTCAATGAAGCAGTGCTGACCAAGTGCCCGTCCTGCGCCAAGCCGACGCTGAAGAAGCTCGTATCGGCGGCGGGTTTTCAACTTAAGGGCAGCGGCTGGTACGCCACCGATTTCAAGGGCGGTTCCAAAAAGACCGAGAAGAGCGAGAAATCCGAGAAATTCGAGAAATCCGAGAAGTCTGAAGGTGAGTCGTCATCCGCCGAGACCAAGAAGCACGGCTGCGGCGCCGGACCCTGCGGCTGTCATTAGCGTAAAGGCTCCGACATGATGGCCGCCTTGCGCCGCTACCTCGTGGCGGGACTGCTCGTGTGGGTGCCGCTCGGGGTGACGCTGCTTATCATCACCTGGATGGTCAATCTCATGGACCGCACGCTACTGCTCCTGCCGGCGAACTGGCGGCCGGAGCAGTTCGCCGGCTTTAGCATTCCCGGTCTCGGGATCGTGTTGACCGCGGCCGTCGTCATCGGTACGGGCATCGCCGTGACCCACCTTTTCGGGTTTCATGTCGTCGGACTCGGCGAGCGCATCCTGGCGCGCATCCCAATCGTGCGCAGCATTTATTCGTCGGTGAAGCAGGTCACCGAGACCATGTTCTCGAATTCGGGTCAATCCTTCCGGCAAGTCGTGCTCGTGCGCTTTCCGCACCGGGATTCGTGGACCATGGGGTTTCTCACCGGCGAGAGCGCGGCCGAGGCACGGAGCCGCACCGGACGTGAACTCGTCAACGTGTTTGTCCCGACCACACCGAACCCAACCTCGGGATTTTTCCTCTTGGTCCCGCGCGAGGAAGTGATCGAGCTCGACATGTCGGTGGACGAGGGACTCAAAATGCTGCTCTCCCTCGGCGTGGTGCAGCCGAAAGACAAAAATAAAAATAAAGTGCCGGCGGAAGTCGGCGCGCGCGTTTCCTGACAATTTTCCGGTACAACCAGAATTTCCTTCGTTATGCGTAGCCACTATTGCGGGGCCCTCAACGAATCGCTCGTGGGCCAGACGGTCACCCTGTGCGGTTGGGCCGCTCGCCGGCGCGACCACGGTGGCGTGATCTTCATTGACCTGCGCGACGTGCAGGGGCTGGCGCAAGTCGTGTTCGACCCGCAGCAGCAAGACGCCTTCGCGCTGGCCGAAAGCGTGCGCACGGAATACGTGCTGCGCGTCACCGGCACGGTGCGCCGCCGCCCGGTCGGCACCGAGAACCCGCATCTTGCCACCGGCGCGATCGAGGTCGCCGTGAGCGACGTGGAGATTCTCAACCGCGCCGAGGCATTGCCGTTTCAACTCGACGAGCCCGATCTCTCCGAGGCCGTGCGCCTGAAGTATCGCTATCTCGACTTGCGGCGCGAGTTCATGCAGAAGAATATCCGCCTGCGCCATCGCGTGGTGCAGGTGCTGCGCCGTTATCTCGAAGACCAAGGTTTTATCGAGGTTGAGACGCCAATGCTCACCAAGTCCACGCCGGAAGGGGCACGCGATTATCTGGTTCCGTCGCGCACCCATCCCGGGCACTTCTTCGCGCTGCCGCAGTCGCCGCAGTTGTTCAAGCAGCTATTGATGGTGGCCGGTTACGAGCGCTATTACCAGGTTGTGCGTTGCTTCCGTGACGAAGACTTGCGCGCCGACCGTCAACCCGAGTTCACCCAGCTCGATATCGAGACCTCTTTCCTGGACGAGAACGGCGTGATGGCGATCATGGAGAAAATGATCCGCGAGCTTTTCAAGAGCGTGCTCAATGTCGAACTGCCGCATCCGGTACCGCGCCTCAGCTACACCGACGCGCTGCGCCGCTTCGGCACGGACCGGCCGGACTTGCGCGTCCCGCTCGAGTTCGTGGATATCGCCGATCTTCTAAAGAACGTCGAGTTCAAGGTCTTCCGCGAGCCGGCCAACAATCCGAGCGGACGCGTGGTCGCGCTGCGGGTGCCGAAAGGTGGCGAGCTTTCACGATCGCAGATTGACGAATACACCGTCTTCGTCGGTCTGTACGGCGCCAAGGGGCTTGCGTATGTGAAGGTCAACGATGCCGCCAAGGGGCGCGAGGGTCTGCAATCGCCGATTCTCAAGTTCCTGCCAGACGACGCGATCGCGCAAATCCTGCGCCGCACCGGCGCCCAGACGGGCGATCTAATTTTCTTCGGCGCCGATACCGCCAAGGTCGTGAACGACTCGCTCGGCGCGCTGCGGCTCAAGCTCGGTGAAGACCTGGGTCTTAAAGAGGAGGGCTGGAAGATCCTCTGGGTCGTGGACTTCCCGATGTTCGAGTACGACGCCGAGGCCAAGCGTTGGGTCGCGTTGCATCACCCGTTCACGTCGCCGAGGGCGGAGGACGTGGAGCGTGTGGATCTCGATCCGGCGAACGCTAAGGCGCGAGCGTATGACATGGTGCTGAACGGCAGCGAGATCGGCGGCGGCTCGATCCGTATCCATCGCTCCGATCTCCAGGAGCGCGTATTCGCCACGCTCGGCATCGGCCACGACGAGGCGCGCGCCAAGTTCGGTTTTCTGCTGGACGCGCTTCAGTACGGCGCGCCACCGCACGGCGGCATCGCCTTCGGGATCGATCGCATCTGTGCGCTCATGGCCGGTGTGGACTCGATCCGCGACGTGATCGCCTTCCCCAAGACGCAAAAGGCATCGTGTCTGCTCACCGACGCACCCTCCCTCGTGGACGATACGCAACTGCGCGAGCTGCACATCAAGCTGCGCAAGCCGGTGGGCGAATCATCCCCTGCGGCGTCCGGTGACAAGTAGCTTCAAACGCCCCGAATCGGTTCTGGTCGTCGTCGTCACGCGCACCGGCAAGGTGTTGCTGCTCAAACGCGCGGATCATCCGGATTTCTGGCAGTCGGTAACCGGCGCCATGCGCTGGGAAGAGCGCGATCCGCGCGCGACGGCGGTGCGCGAACTGCGCGAGGAAACCGGCCTCGCCGCGGAGCCGGCGGCGCTGCGCGATCTGGGTCTGACTCAGCGCTATCCGATTCTTCCGCAATGGCGGCAGCGCTACGCGCCCGAGGTGACGGAAAACACAGAACACGCGTTTGCACTTGAGTTGCCGGAGGAGACGCGGCTGATGCTCCATCCCGAGCATACCGAATACGGCTGGTTTCCGTTCGAGGAGGCAGTGCAGAGAGTCGCTTCTTGGGCCAACCGTAGGGCGATCGATGAGGTGACGCGCCGCTTGCCGGCCGGCGGTCGCGAGATTGTGGTGCTAGTGCACGGCTTGTGGCTGAAGGGTTGGTGCACGGCGCTGCTCGCCTGGCGCTTGCGTCGCGCGGGGTTCGAGGTGCATTTTTTTTCCTATCCGACGATACGCGCCGGCTTGCGCGAGAATGCCGCCCGCCTGCACGCCTATCTCGCGACGTTGCGTGCGAATACCGTGCACCTCGTGGGTCACAGCCTGGGCGGTGTGGTGATCCGCGCGTTGTTTCAAAACTTCCCGCCGCCGCGGCCCGGGCGCATCGTCATGCTCGCGCCGCCCAACCAGGGCAGCATGGCCGCGCGCCAACTTGCGCGCGGTCGTTTCGGTCGCAGTCTCTTGGGTAAAAGCGTGATGGAACTGCTCGCGGGCATGCCCAGCGAGTGGACGATGCCGGCACGTGAAGTCGGCATCATCAGTGGAACCCGGCCGCTCGGCTTGGGTCGGTTGGCGACGCGATTGCCGCTGCCGAACGATGGCGTGCTCACCGTCGCCGAGACCGCGTTGCCGCACGCGTCGGTGCAGGTGGCGCTTCCGGTCTCACACACCGGAATGCTGCTCTCGCACACCGCCGCCGCCGCGGTGGTTCGTTTTCTTCGCCACGGTCGCTTCGCGTAGGGCGCGGTTGGGGGCGGTCGAGGGCAGTGATAAACTGCGGGCGGCGACTGAATCAAGAGATCGTCCTCGATATCAGAGGTGAAAGATAAATTGCCCTCACCCTCTTACCCTCTCGCGCTAACGCGGGAGAAGGGAGTGGATGAGAATCCTTGCAAAGATCTGAGATAACACGTATGGCCGGCCATTCGAAATGGAAAAATATCAGATTCCGCAAGGGCGTGGCGGATGCCAAGCGCGGAAAGATATTCACCAAGGTGATCCGCGAAATCACCGTCGCCGCGCGCACCGGCGGCGGCGATCCGGCGCACAATCCGCGGCTGCGCACGGCCGTGGACAAGGCGCTCGATGCGAACATGACCAGGGACACGGTCGAGCGCGCGATCAAGCGCGGTACCGGCGAACTCGAAGGCGCGCATTACGAAGAGGTGCACTACGAGGGCTACGGTCCGGGTGGCGTGGCCATCATGGTCGCGTGCACCACCGATAATCGTACGCGCACGGTGGGAGAGGTGCGGCACGCCTTCGCCAAGCACGGCGGCAATCTGGGGCAGGATGGTTCGGTGGCGTATCTGTTCAAGCGCCTCGGCGTATTCGGCTTTCCAGCCGGCACGAACGAGGACGCCGTCATAAACGCGGCGCTCGAGGCCGGCGCAGACGATGTGGTGACGCTGAGCGACGGCGCGATCGAGGTGCTTACGTCGCCGGAAAATTTCCACGCGCTGCAAGAGGCCATGACGCGCGCCGGCCTGAAGCCCGACGTGGCGGAAATCGCTCAGCGTGCCGCGACCGACGTCCCACTTGCAGGCGACAACGCGGAAAAGATGTTGCACCTGCTCGAAGCGCTGGACGATCTGGACGACGTGCAGAACGTCTTCTCGAACGCCGATTTTCCCGATGAACTGCTCGCGCGGCGGTCCGGTTGATGCGTGTCCTCGGCATTGATCCCGGCTCCCGCATCACCGGTTTTGGTGTCGTGAATGTGCTGCGCAACGGTAAGGTCGTGTACGTGGCGAGCGGAT
>JBGPGJ010000146.1:0-5371 GCA_041483795.1 Sulfurifustaceae bacterium | reverse complement strand
TTGAGCACCACTGGCTCTTTTAGATCCGCGATCCGGGTTATGCACGCAAGGCCGTTCTTGCCATTGATGTTCATCGCGTCGGACCCACACACGCCCTCGCGGCAGGAACGACGGAACGCAAGCGAATCGTCCAACTCCTTCAATCGTATCATCGCATCGAGCAGCATCCGGTCCGACGGTAGCAACTCAATGTCGTAGTGCTGCATGGTCGGTTTGGAGTCTGTCTCGGGGTTGTAACGGTAGACGGAAAAACGCATTTTGTTTTCCTCAATTACTACTGTTTCCTACCGCAAAGACGCAAAGGGTGAGGCGGAGTTCTCGCGAATGTTCAACGAACATTCGCGCCGCCGAACGGGTGCAACCGATTTTGTTGCACCCTGGGCCGCAACGGTAACAAGCCTTTGCGCTCTTTGCGCCTTTGCGGTGAACATTCATTTGTCAGTTAATACGTCCGTGCTTTCGGTTCGAAGCTCTCGACCGTCAGCGGCTTGAGATGCACCGGCTTGTATTCGAGTCGGTGGCCTTGCTTGAAGTATAACGTGTGCTTGAGCCAGTTAACGTCATCGCGCTTGTGGAAATCGGCCCGGTCGTGCGCGCCGCGGCTTTCCTTGCGCGCCTCGGCCGACACGAGGGATGCGACCGCGACCTCGATCAGGTTGTCCAGCTCGAGCGCCTCGAGACGCGCGGTGTTGAATACCTTCGACTTGTCCTGTATCTCCGTGCGCGCTACGCGCTCGGCGCTCTGCTTGATCTTGTGCACGCCTTCCTCGAGCAGATCGGGAAAGCGGAACACGCCGCAATGCGCCTGCATGGTCTTGCGCATGTCGGCCGCGACGTCCGCGACGCGCTCGCCGTTTTTCTGACCGTCGAGTCGCGCCAGCCGCGCCAGCGTGCGATTGCCCGCATCCTTCGGCAGATCTGCATGACCCGGGTGCTCCTTCAGAAAATGGATCACCGAATTGCCGGCCTCGCGCCCGAACACCACCAAGTCGGTCAGCGAGTTGGTGCCGAGTCGGTTGGCGCCGTGCACCGAGGCGCACGCGCACTCGCCGGCGGCGTAGAAGCCCGGGACCGGCGTCTCCAGGTTACCGTTCTTGGCGATCACGACCTCGCCGTGGTAGTTGGTCGGAATTCCGCCCATCTGATAGTGGGCCGTCGGCACCACCGGGATCGGGTCCACCGCAGGATCCACGTTGGCGAACTTCTTGGCGATCTCGCGGATGCCGGGCAAACGTTTCTCGATTGTCTCCACGCCGAGGTGATCGAGCTTGAGCAGCAGGTAATCGCCGTCCTTGCCGCAACCGCGGCCTTCCTTGATCTCGGTCGCCATGGCGCGCGCGACCACGTCGCGGCTCGCGAGGTCTTTCATATTCGGCGCATAACGCTCCATGAAGCGCTCGCCGTTGTTGTTGAGCAGGTACCCACCCTCACCGCGCACGCCCTCGGTGATCAGCACGCCCGCGCCGGCGACGCCGCTAGGATGGAACTGCCAGAACTCCATGTCCTCCAGCGGAATACCGGCCCGTGCCGCCATGCCGAGCCCATCGCCGGTGTTAATGAAGGCGTTGGTGCTAGCGGCAAAGATGCGGCCCGCCCCGCCGGTAGCGAAGATCGTCGCGCGCGCGCGCAAGATGGAAACCTCTCCGGTTTCCATCTCCAGCGCAACGACGCCGAGTACCTGACCGCTCGCATCCCGGATTAGATCCAGTGCCATCCATTCGACGAAAAACTGGGTGTTGGCGCGCAGGTTGCGCTGGTAAAGTGCGTGCAGCATGGCGTGACCGGTGCGGTCCGCCGCGCAGCAGCTTCGGTGCACCGGTTTTTCGCCGAAGTTCTGCGAGTGGCCTCCAAATGAGCGCTGGTAGATCGTGCCGTCATCGTTGCGGTCGAAGGGCAATCCGAAATGTTCGAGTTCAATGACGGCTTCGGGCGCGGTACGGCACAGAAACTCGATCGCATCCTGGTCGCCAAGATAGTCCGACCCTTTCACGGTGTCGTACATGTGCCAGATCCAGGAGTCCTCGCCGACGTTGCCGAGTGCGGCGCCGATACCACCTTGTGCCGCGACGGTGTGCGAGCGCGTCGGGAATACCTTGGAGAGCACGGCCGTCTTGAGGCCTGCCTCGGAAAGCTGTAGCGCCGCGCGCAACCCCGCGCCACCGGCTCCGACGACGATTGCATCGAAACGATGCTGCGGGATTGTCATGCCGCCCCCCGAATCAGAATATCGGCGGCCCACAGACCGAGCGCGACCAATCCGACGGCCGTGCCCACGGTCACCGTAAAACGCAACCACATCGGATGCAGGTAGTCGAGATAAATGCTGCGCAACCCAACCCAGGCGTGCAGCAGCAGGCTGACGAAGAACAAGCCCCAGGCGAGCCGCACCGCTCCGTTGGCAAAATACGCCGACCAGGTGGCGTAGTTCTTTACCGGATTCAGGATCAGGTAACCGATCAGGTAAACGGCGAAACCGCCGAGATAAATCGAGGTGACGCGCTGCACCAGCCATTCCATTAGCCCGCAGTGCGCGCTTCCAAGCGAACGTGCGCGATTCACAACAAGACTCCCAGCAATGCTGCGGTGATAACCGATGCACCGAGCGTCAGCCAAGCGCTGCGCCCGGCGGCAAGCTTCTCGATACCGATATCCACGTCGAGCAGCAGGTGGCGTACCCCGGAATAGAGATGCTGCACCAATACCCATAGCGCCAACAGGAACGCAACGCGCCCGACACCGCTAATGAGCCAGACACGAACCTGCTCGAAGCGCATCGGGCTTTCGAGCGACGTCTGCAACGCATAGAGCGCCAACGGTATGAGCAGCACCATAAACGCGCCGGTGATGCGGTGAAGGATGGATACGATGCCGCCAATCGGAAGCCGGATTAGCAACAGATTGAGGTAAACGGGGCGCTTCTTGTTGGTCGCCATGGGCGTATAGTCTAACGTAAAAATGCCCGCCGCCTGAAGTTATCAGGCCGGTCGGGTGCATAGTATGCCAGAAAGAGAAGCGAATTGTGAAATGGACGAAGGGTGAGATGGGGAACGAACAGCCCGGTCGAGCATTAGCGATGAATGATACGTGGAAGACGTTTCTGCTTCGGCAAGGAGCGGTTTACGACAACGGCTGGCCGCGGCATTTCGGAAACCCGCCATCGGAACGTCACGCGGCACGAGAAAGCGATGTTATCGTGGACCTGTCCTCGCTCTCGCTCATCCGCGCCCGCGGGCCCGAAGCCAAGACATTTCTCAACGGGCAACTGACCAACGAACTCGATTCACTCGACGCCAATCGCAGTCGGCTCGCCGCTTGGTGTAGCGCCAAGGGGCGCATGCTCGCGGTGTTTCGGATCTTTCCACGTGGCGGCGATTACTACCTTCAATTGCCGGTGTCGCTACGCGACGATGTTCTCAAGCGTCTGCGCATGTTTGTTCTGCGCGCGAAAGTTACGCTTCAGAGCGCTGACGCCGACTTGGTGCGATTCGGTCTCGTCGGCCCTTCAGCAGCGTTTATGCTGCACGATGCGGCCGGTTTTCTGCCCGAGGGCAGTGACGCCTGCCTTACGAGCGGCGCGCTCACCTTGCTGCGCCTACCCGGTCTTCAACCGCGTTTCGAGATTGTCGCGCCTGTTGAGGACGCAAGGACTCTTTGGGAGAAACTGCGGCGTGATGCCGTACCGACAGGGTCGGGCGCATGGGCGTGGCACGACATCATGGTCGGCCTACCGACGGTATTGCCGGCGACGAGCGAAGCATTTGTGCCTCAGATGGCCAACCTCGAACTCATCAGCGGGGTGAATTTTAGCAAGGGTTGTTACCCGGGCCAGGAAATCGTGGCGCGCATGCAGTACCTCGGACGGTTGAAGCAACGCATGGTTCGCGCGCACGTCGCGGCCGAGGCGCCCGCCCCCGGCACGCCGATCTTCGCACCAGATATGCCTGGACAATCCGCTGGTACGGTAGTGGATGCACAGCCTTCCCCCGAGGAAGGATCGGATCTGTTGGCCGTAATTCAGATTTCGTCCGTACAAACGGGCGAGCTTCATCTTGGCAGCGAAACCGGTCCGCGCCTTGAGATTCAACCGCTGCCCTACTCACTCGATCCGCGGAAATAAAACACTCAGCGTTTCTGTTGGGGCTGGGAGGAATCCCATTTCGGTGTGGTTGAGGGTTGGTCACCGATGACCTGATAGAAGGTTTCCCCTTTCTTCACCATTCCCAACTCGGTGCGGGCGCGCTCTTCGATTGCGGTTGAGCCTTGCTTGAGATCGCTCACTTCCGCGTTAAGTGCGGCGTTGCGCTCGCGCAGCTTAGTGTTTTCCGCTTGCTGTGCCGCCATCTCACGCTGCAATTGCCACACCGCGAATGCACCACCGCTGCCGAACCACAGGGGATATTGCAATAAAACCAGCAAACCGCCCACCACGTACAAAATGATCCGTAGGACCTTTTTGTTGCTGATACGGCTGTCGTTGGACATCGTGCTCTCAGGTTAGCGCATGACGCTGGGACTGTCAGCCACTGGCGATCAACACGCGGACATATCATCGCGCCCGCAACTAGGGAACCTCTGAATAACTCCTGAAATACTATCTTTCACCGCAAAGGCGGTCGCCGCCGCGTGCAGCCCAAGGTGCAACAAAACTCATTGCACCCGTTCGCCGGCGTGAACACATGTTAAATGTGTTCGCGACTGCCCCGGCTCACCCATGCGCGCGCGACATTCGTACTTTGTCGCTGTACTGTCCCTGCTTCGCGACAAAGTCCAGGGCAGACTCCCTGTCTGCCCGTTCGCCGCTTCGCGGCTCACCCCTGTACAGCACCAAGAGCTGTATTGCGGCCCGGGGTGCAACAAAATCGGTTGCACCCGTTCGGCGGCGCGAATGCTCACTGAACATTCGCGGGAACTCCGCCTCACCCTTCGCGTCTTTGCGGTGAATAACCATTTAAATAATAGATTCCCTAGCCAAGCATCGGGAACGCGCGCCGGCCCGGATACTTCGCCGCCAAACCAAGCTCGCCTTCAATGCGCAGCAGTTGGTTGTACTTCGCCACGCGATCCGAGCGCGAGAGAGAACCGGTCTTGATCTGGCCCACGCCGGTCGCGACTGCAAGGTCGGCGATAAAGCTGTCTTCGGTTTCACCCGAACGGTGCGAAATCACGGCGGTGTAACTGGCCTGACGCGCGAGTGCGATGGCTTCCAGCGTTTCCGTCAAGGTGCCGATTTGATTCACCTTGATGAGAATCGAGTTGGCGACGCCTTTTTCGATGCCTTGCTTCAGAATCTTCGGATTCGTGACGAAAATATCGTCGCCCACTAATTGCAGCTGCTTGCCGAGCCGGTCGGTGAGCTTCTTCCAACCGTCCC
>JBGPGJ010000145.1:0-5404 GCA_041483795.1 Sulfurifustaceae bacterium | reverse complement strand
GCCAGCCGACTTCCGTAAAGGCGGCTTTCGCGTGGTGCCGCCGGCCGCGGTGCGCCGTGGGGCCTACATCGCGCCGAACGTGGTGCTCATGCCCTCGTTCGTGAACATTGGCGCCTACGTGGACGAAGGCACGATGGTAGATACCTGGGCCACGGTCGGCTCCTGCGCCCAAATCGGCAAGAACGTGCACCTCTCGGGCGGTGTCGGCATCGGTGGCGTGCTCGAGCCGCTGCAAGCCGCACCGACCATCATCGAGGACAACTGCTTCATCGGCGCGCGCTCGGAGATCGTCGAGGGTGTCATCGTCGAGGAAGGCTCGGTAATCTCGATGGGCGTGTACATCGGCCAAAGCACCAAGATTTACAACCGCGCGACTGGCGAAACTGCCTACGGGCGCGTGCCCAAGGGCTCGGTCGTGGTCTCCGGCAACCTGCCCTCCCCCGATGGCAAGGTCAGCCTCTACTGCGCCGTGATTGTAAAACAGGTGGATGAAAAAACGCGCGCCAAGGTCGGCATCAATGAGTTATTGCGTGACATTTAAAACTCATTGCTAAGTGATGAAAACGCAACGAAAAGTTTATACAAAAATCTTAGCATCTTTGCGTTGAATTTTTGATTCTATGACTGACAGAACTCTCGAACTAACGAAAGAGCTGATCCGCCGGCCCTCGGTCACGCCGCGCGATGAGGGCTGCCAGGAACTCTTGATTGCGCGGCTTGAGGCCGTTGGCTTCAAGGCAGAACGGCTGCGCTTCGGCGAGGTGGCCAATTTCTGGGCCGTACACGGTGAAGGAAAGCCGTTGCTCGTCTTCGCCGGACACACCGACGTCGTGTCCACCGGTCCACGCGAGGCGTGGACCTGCGATCCGTTCCAGCCACAAGTTCGCGACGGTTATCTTTACGGCCGCGGCGCAGCGGATATGAAGGCTTCGCTTGCCGCCTTCGTCACGGCTATCGAGGACTTCATCGCCGAATACCCGCGACATAAGGGTACGATCGGGCTGCTCGTCACCTCCGACGAAGAAGGTCCGTCGGTGGACGGCACCGTCAAGGTCGTTGAATGGCTGAACCAGCGCGGCATCAAGATGGACTACTGCCTCGTGGGTGAGCCATCGTCGGCGAAAACACTCGGCGATACGATTAAACACGGCCGCCGTGGATCGCTCTCCGCTCGCCTATGTGTGCATGGCAAGCAGGGGCATGTCGCCTACCCGCACCTCGCGTTAAACCCGGTGCACGCTGCAGCTGCTGCGCTGGCCGAGCTGATCGCCACCGAGTGGGACCAGGGCAACACCGATTTTCCCAAGACAAGCTTTCAGATTTCAAACATTCACGCCGGTACCGGCGCGGAAAATGTCATCCCCGGTACGCTGGAGGCGCTGTTCAACTTCCGCTTTTCTACCGCCGTAACCGACATGCAATTGCGTGGACGCGTGGACGAGATTCTGCGGCGTCATGGGCTTAAATACGAGTTGAGCTGGACGATCTCGGGGCTACCGTTCCTCACGCGCGGCACGCATCTTATCCAGGCGGTTCGGGCTGCCGCGCAGGCGGAGCTTGGCATCACCCCCGCGCTTTCCACGGGCGGCGGTACCTCTGACGGACGCTTTATCGCTCCGACCGGAACCGAAGTGGTCGAGCTGGGCCCCCTCAACGCCACGATCCATCAAGTGAACGAGTGCATAGCGGTCGCGGATCTGGACAAGCTACGGCGCGTTTACTTTCGAGTTTTGTCACAAGTACTACTCTAAATTTATGCTATATGTTTCAATTGGTTTTGTTATGTAACTCACGTTATTTCAAACAGTGATTTTGCCCGCAAGCGGGGCTGGAACAGAGCAGTCGCGGGCTATACTAAAAACCAGCGAGGATGGGGATGATAAAAACCGGGTTCTACAAGCAGGATTGGTTCGTCGCCCTTCTCGTCGGCATTGTTTTTAGCCTCGCCATCCTGGTTGACGCGCCACTCCTGCAGCGACTCGAGTTTTCCGCCTACGACACCGGCGTGAGGATGACCTACCGCGCGCCGGGCGCCACTGACCAGATCGCCATCGTCGCGATAGACGATCAAAGCATCAAGGAAATCGGTCGTTGGCCGTGGCCGCGCAGCGTACTTGCCTCCGTGTTGCAAAAGCTTTCGCAGGCGGAAGCGCGCGCCGTCGGTGTGCTCATCTACCTGACCGAGCCGCAAACCGATTCCGGGTTGGCATCCATACGCAAGATCCACGGCAAGCTTGACGAATTCGCCGTTCCCAAGCAGGCGCGTCCGCAATTCGACGAGCTGCGAAACCTGTTGACCCAGGCCGAGAAGGAACTCGACGCCGACGGTCTGCTTGCCCAGGTCATCCCCAACGTTCCCCGCCTGCATCTGCCGATGATTGTCGAGGTCGGCGAGCCGCTCGGACGCCCCGACGCTAAATTGCCGGAGTATGTCCAGCGTAATCGCCTCAGCAAAATAGTCGCGCGCCAAGGGAGCGCCGACAAGGTTCGTCAAATAAAAGGCATCGAGCCTCCGCTGGTCCAGTTCGGTGAGCACGCGGCGGGAATCGGACATCTGAGCTTTTCGGTGGAAAGCGATAACGGCATTCGCAGTGTTCACACCGTGCTCGAATACGACGGCGAATACTACCCTTCCCTGCCATTATTACTTGCCGCCAGCAGTCTCAACATCGAGGTGCGCGACATCGAGCTCGATATGGGCTCTGGGTTGAAGATCGGGCGATTGGTCGTGCCGACCGATAGCAGCATGCGGATGTACACCGGCTTTTACCAACCGCCGGAGGGCAACGATCACGCATTCCCGATTTACTCTTTTCGCGACGTCCAGACCGATAAGCTGCAAGCGTCGGCGTTCAAGAACAAAATCGTCCTTATCGGTCCGACAGCCATTGGCGTCGGGACGCAGTACGCCACGCCGATCACCAAGGACACACTGATGTCGGAGCCGGAATTGGCGGCGAACGTCATCGCCAGTATCCTCAATCAGGATTTTTACACGCGTCCGATGTGGACATTATGGGCAGAAGCGGGCATTGTGCTCGCGATCGTGCTTTATCTCATGTTTGCCATGCCGCGCATGAGCGCCAAGACCGCGGCGCTGGTGTCGCTGATTCTGCTGATCGCCCTATTCGGCGCCGAGCAGTACCTGCTGGTCAGCGAAAAGGTTTGGATGCGTGGAATCTCGCCCGCGCTGCTGTTGTTCATCGGCCATGTGGCGCTCACGAGCAAACGCTACTTTCTCACCGAGCGCCAAAAGATCGCGGCCGAGTCCGATTCCGCCTACAGTAACCGCATGCTCGGGCTGGCATTCCAGGCCCAGGGCCAGCTCGACATGGCGATGGACAAGTTCCGCAGGCTGCCCGTGGACGAGTCGGTGCTGGAAATCATCTACAACCTCGCACTCGATTTCGAGCGCAAGCGCCAATTCCACAAGGCCGTCGCGGCCTACGACTACGTTCTCGGTCATAACCCCAAGTTCCGTGACATCGTCGAGCGCAAGAAACGTACACAGCAAGTGGACCAGACGATCATGCTCGGCGCACGCACCGCACCCGGCGGTACGATGGTTCTCGACGGCGCCGAGAAACCCACGCTCGGACGCTATCTGGTGGAAAAAGAACTGGGTCGCGGCGCGATGGGGGCCGTCTACCTCGGGCGCGATCCGAAGATCAACCGCATGGTTGCGATCAAAACCCTTGCGCTCTCGCAGGAGTTCGAGGCGAATGAGCTGAACGAAGTGCGCGAGCGCTTCTTTCGGGAGGCCGAGACCGCGGGACGGTTGCACCACCCCAATATCGTCACGATCTACGACGCCGGTGAAGAGCACGATCTTGCTTACATTGCGATGGAGTACCTGCAGGGCCGCCATCTCGGCGAATACGTCAAACCGGACAAACCGTTGCCCTGGGACTGGATCTTCGATGTCGCGATCAAGATCGCGGATGCACTCGGGTACGCGCACCAGAACGACGTTGTGCACCGCGATATCAAGCCGGCGAATATCGTTTACAACGAGTCCGACAAGGGCGTGAAGGTGACGGACTTCGGCATCGCGCGCATCACCGCCTCGAGCCGAACCCGCACCGGCGTCATCCTCGGTACACCCTCGTACATGTCGCCCGAGCAGCTCGCGGGCAAACACGTGGACGGACGCTCCGATCTCTTCTCCTTCGGCGCGATGCTCCACGAGCTGATCGCTGGGCGTCCACCGTTTACCGGCGATTCGCTCGCGACACTTATGTATCAGATCGCCAATGCCCCCACGCCGGATATCCGCAAGCTTCGCCCCGATACACCGGCCTGTCTCGCCGCGATTGTCGAACGATTGCTACAGAAGGAAGCGGAACAGCGTTACCCGACAGGCGATGCCGTAAAACAAGATCTCGAACGATGCCGCAACGCGCCGAACGATCGCGCAAGAACGTAGCCTCGTTGGGCATGGTGGGCGTGACCGATCCCGGTCGCGTGCGCCCCGAAAACGAGGACGCGATCGGCGTGCACCCTGACGTCGGTCTCGCCATCCTTGCCGATGGTATGGGTGGTCACCAAGCCGGCGAAGTGGCCTCCGGCATGGCGGTGAACGTCATTACGCGACACTTCGCCGAGGCGTTCATGCGCGAAGTCGAACGCAAACGCAAGGGCCAGATCCCACAAGCGGCGATGGAAGTTAACGCCATGTACGACGCGGTCCAGCTCGCCAACAACGCCATTTTCGAAATGGCGCGTATCCGACCGGAATGCGCCGGTATGGGCTCGACGGTTGTCATCGCCGTCTTCTACGACGACAAAATTTGCATGGGCCACGTGGGCGACTCGCGCTTGTACCGCTACCGCGCCGGCGAACTCACCCAGCTGACGCAAGACCACTCCGTCGTGCAGGAACTCGTGAGTCGCGGGTTGCTGACTATCGAGGAAGCGCACCAGACGGTCGGCAAGAATCTCGTGACGCGCGCGCTCGGTGTCGACTCGATCGTGGCCCCGGATGTGGCCGAGCAGCCACTAGAGGAATCAGACTTATACCTGATATGTTCTGACGGTCTGAACGACATGCTTTCCGACGAGGAAATTCGAAAACTACTGGTCGAGCACGGTACGGACCTGCAAGCGGCTGCGAACCGGTTGGTGGCGGAGGCGAACGAACGCGGCGGAGCCGACAACGTCTCAGTCATTTTGGTGCGTGCGGCCAAGCGCTTCGCGCGTCCCAAGAAAGCGGTTCAAGAACTGCAAAGACGAATTAAACAAGCGTAAAATCCCAGCATAAATACCGGTACACCGGTGGAGTCTTGAAGCACATGGCAAAACTGATCGTCAAATTCGACAACGAAGTCGTTGATCACATCGAAATCAAACAGGGCGACATGAAAATCGGTCGCCGGCCAGGGTGCGACATCTTCCTTGACAATCT
>JBGPGJ010000144.1:0-5407 GCA_041483795.1 Sulfurifustaceae bacterium | reverse complement strand
TTCGTGCCCGGACACGGTCGAGCGATTGCCAAGGGCGGACGTTACGATGGAATCGGCAGTGCATTTGGGCGTGGGCGCGCGGCGACCGGCTTCGGCGCCGATTTGCGCAGGCTGTTGAAAATTTCAGGGTTGCCAGAGACGTCGCCCGCCGGAATTTTCGCGCCGGCCGATGCCGACGCCGCCGAAATCGAGCGCTTGCGCGAATCGGGCGAGCGTGTCGTGGTAAACCTGCCAGGCAACGAAGCGAAATCGTCGGATGTCGGTTGCGACCGCGTGTTGGTGAAAAAAAGCGGCCGTTGGACCGTCGAAAAAATAAAATAAGGTTCGTTCAGAATCGCGGCTTCGCCCGAGATTATAGACAAGTCGCTATGGCCAAAAACGTCGTCATCATCGGCTCGCAATGGGGGGACGAGGGCAAGGGGAAGATCGTCGATCTGCTCACGGACCGCGTGCATGCGGTTGTGCGTTTTCAGGGCGGTCACAATGCCGGACACACGCTCGTCATTGCTGGCAAGAAAACCGTGCTGCATCTCGTACCCTCGGGCGTGCTGCGCGAGAACGTGATGTGTATTATCGGCAACGGCGTGGTGCTATCCCTGTCGGCGTTGTTTCAAGAAGTAGACGAACTCGAACGTTCGGCAGGCAACGTCACCGAGCGTTTGCGCATCAGCGAAGCCTGCCCGCTGATTCTGCCATACCATGGCGCACTCGATCAGGCGCGCGAGAAGGCGCGCCGTGGCGGTGCCATTGGCACCACGGGTCGCGGCATTGGGCCGGCGTATGAAGACAAGGTCGCGCGTCGGGCGCTGCGCGTGGCAGATCTGTTCGACCGCGAGCGGTTCGCCGCCAAACTCGCGGAGGTGATGGACTATCATAATTTCGTGCTCAAGAATTATTTTCAAGTCGAAACGGTGGATTATCGGAAAACGCTCGACGACACGCTCACGCTTGGCGAGCGTTTGAAGCCGCTGGTGGCGGACGTGCCGGAGCTGCTCGACGGTTACACGCGTGCGGGTAAGCCGATGATGTTCGAGGGCGCGCAAGGGGCGTTGCTCGATATCGATCACGGGACATATCCTTACGTGACCTCATCCAACACCTGTTCCGGTGCTGCCGCGCTCGGGACCGGTATCGGTCCGAACCAGATCGGTTATGTGCTGGGCGTCACCAAGGCGTACACGACGCGAGTCGGTGCGGGGCCGTTCCCGACGGAACTGAACGACGGTATCGGCGAGCTGCTCGGCGAGCGCGGTCAGGAATTCGGCGCCACCACCGGTCGTAAACGTCGTTGCGGTTGGTTCGATGCCGTGATTCAACGTCGCTCGAATCAGTTAAACGGCGTGACCGGCATGTGCGTGACCAAGCTCGACGTGCTCGATGAACTTGAGACGATTCGCATGTGTACTGCCTATCGTTATAGAGGTGAGTTGCGCAAAACGCCGCCGAGCGGAGCCGACGCGCTTGCCCAGTGCGAACCGACGTTTGAGGATTTGCCTGGCTGGAAAACGTCCACGCTCGGAATTCGCCGCTACGAGGAACTGCCCGCGAATGCGCGCCGTTATTTAAAACGGATCGAGGAATTAACCGGCACGCGTATTGACGTTATTTCCACCGGTGCCGAACGCGACGATACGATCGTGCTGCGGCATCCGTTCGACTAAGGAGCTCCGGATTTCAAGAAGACAACCTGGAGATTGAATCATTTTTTTAGGAGATGGTACCGAGGAGAGGACTTGAACCTCCACGAGTTTCCCCACTAGAACCTGAATCTAGCGCGTCTACCAATTCCGCCACCTCGGCTCAATGCCCGCATCGGTCGCCCGTAAACTTGCACGGGTTGGGCAGGCGGCGCACTCTACCGGCAGCAAAAAATCATGTCAACGCGCAAAAAACACCCGTTTCCGGATCCCATGGCAAATCGCGAATCCACCCGTTACGAATTCCCGGTGCCGTCACGCGAGGCGGTGCTCGAACTGCTCGCCCGGCGCGGCGAACCGCTGTCCTTTGGCGAGATCGCCGATGCACTTGGTGTGACCGGCGAGCGCGACGAAGATGCGTTCGCACGGCGATTGCGCGCGATGGAACGTGACGGCCAGGTGTTGCAGAACCGTCGCGAACGTTATGCGTTGCCTTCCAAAATGGATATGGTGCGCGGTCGCATCGAGGGTCATGCGGACGGATTCGGTTTTCTCGTGCCGGAAGAGGGTGGGACGGACCTGTTTCTCCCGCCGAAGGAAATGCGCGTCGCGTTGCACGGCGATCGTGTGTTGGCACGCATTACCGGCGTGGATGAACGCGGGCGACGCGAAGGCGCCATCATTGAAGTGCTCGAACGTGGGCATCGCACGCTGGTCGGGCGGTACATCGCCTCGGGACACGTTGGGTTTCTGGTACCGCACAATCGGCGCGTGAGTCAGGACATTCTCATCGCCCGCGGCGATGAGCTTGGCGCGCGCGAGGGGCAGATCGTCGTTGCGGAAATCATCGAGTGGCCGACGCGCCGTACCGGCCCCGTGGGACGTGTGATCGAAATTTTGGGTGAACATCTCGGCCCCGGCATGGAGATCGAGGTCGCGTTGCGCTCGCACGATCTACCCCATGTGTGGCCGGACAATGTGCTGCGCGAAGCCGGAGCGTTCGCCTCCGAGGTGCCGCCGGAAACGGCGCGCCAGCGTGAGGACCTGCGTTCGGTCCCACTGGTTACCATAGACGGTGAGGATGCGCGCGATTTCGACGATGCCGTCTATGCCGCGCGCGACGGCCGCGGCTTTCGCCTGATTGTCGCCATTGCCGATGTATCGCACTACGTGAGTTCGGGGTCGGCGCTCGACGGCGAGGCCTATGCCCGCGGTAACTCGGTGTATTTTCCGCGGCGCGTGATTCCGATGTTGCCCGAGGCGCTATCGAATGGGCTGTGTTCGATCAATCCACAGTTGGACCGGCTATGCATGGCCTGCGAGATCCACGTCGCCCCGACAGGGAAGATTCGCGATTACCGCTTTTTCGAAGGCGTCATGCGCTCGCAGGCGCGCCTCACCTACACCAAGGTTGCGGCGATATTGGTGGAGCGTGCCGAAAATCTACGACGCGAATACGCCACTGTGGTACCGCATCTCGAAGATTTGTACGCGCTTTATCAAGTCCTGCACGAGGAACGCTTCAAGCGCGGCGCGGTGGACTTCGAGTTGCCGGAGACGAAGATAGAGTTTGACGACAACCAAAAAATAAAGCGTATCGTACCGCTCGCTCGCAACGACGCACACCGTTTGATCGAGGAATGCATGCTGGCGGCGAACGTGTGTGCGGCCGAGTTCCTGGGTAAGCACAAGATTCCCGCGCCGTATCGCATCCACGAAGTGCCGCCGCCGGATAAGCTCGCGGACCTGCGTGTGTTTCTGGGCGAGATGGGACTGTCTCTCGGCGGCGGCACGAAGCCCAGCGCGCAGCACTATTCGAAGCTCATTCAGAGCGTGGAGAAACGTCCCGACGCGCGTCTGGTGCAGACGGTGCTGTTGCGTAGCTTGAGTCAGGCGATGTACAGCCCGAACAACGTCGGGCATTTCGCGCTCGGTTTCGAGCACTACACGCACTTCACCTCGCCCATCCGTCGCTATCCGGATCTGGTGGTGCATCGCGCGATCAAAAGCGTCCTGCGACGCGAGCGGTTCATGCTGTCGCACGAAGAGATGAAAGTGCTCGGCACGCATTGCTCGATGACCGAGCGGCGTGCGGACGAAGCGACGCGCGAAGTGGTACGGCTGCTCAAGGCGCAGTACATGCAGCAGCATATCGGCGATGAGTTCGATGGCCTCATCAGCGGCGTGACCGACTTCGGGATTTTTGTCGAGTTGGCCGAGGTGTTTGTGGATGGCCTCGTACACATTGCCGCTCTCGGCAACGACTACTTTCACTTCGAACCGAAGCATCACCGGCTGATGGGTGAGCGCACGCGCCGCATATTCCGGCTCGGCGATAAGGTACAGGTGCGTGTCGTGCGCGTGGATCTCGACGAAGCCAAGATTGATTTCGAGCTGGTCGGCACACCGTCCGCCAGCGGCAAGAAAAGCCACGCCGAGGGGGGACGCAATCGTGGCCACAACAAGCAGGCACGCAAGCAGAAACGGCGCCGATGAAGGACGAATTGGTTTGCGGCCCGCACGCGGTACTCGCGGCACTCAAGGCGCATGCGGACGAGATCGATGGTGTATGGGTGAGTACCGAACGGCAAGACCGGCGCGTGGCCGCGGTACTGGTCGCGGCACGCACAGCGCGCATCAAAGTGCATCGTGCTCCGCGCGCCGCGCTCGATCGTATGAGCGAGGGCGTATCGCATCAGGGTGTAATTGCGCGCCGCATGGCGGCGCCGCGCCCAACCCGCGAGGATCCCGGCGAGTTCGTCGCGGGTCTTTCCGGTAAGCCCTTGATTCTGGTTCTTGACGGCGTGCAGGACCCGCACAACCTCGGCGCCTGCCTGCGTGTGGCCGATGCCGCCGGGGCGCAGGCCGTGGTGGTCCCGCGCGACCGTGCGGCGCCGCTGAGTGCGGTAGCGCGCCGCGCAGCGGCCGGCGCCGCCGAGACTATGCCCCTGCTTCAGGTGACTAACCTCGCGCGGGCGCTGGACGAGCTGAAACAGGCGGGCCTGTGGATTATCGGGACGGCGGCGGAGGCCGAACAGGATGTGTTTCAGGCCGATCTGCGCCAGCCAGTGGCCGTAGTGCTGGGCGGGGAGGGCAAAGGGTTGCGGCGCCTGACACAGGAGCGCTGCGACCTGCTGGTGCGGATTCCCATGGCCGGGACGGTCGAGAGTCTAAATGTCTCCGTGGCCGCCGGTATTTGCCTTTTCGAGGTTCTGCGTCAGCGCTCGATGATTGGAAAGCTCTGATCCGGGGGCTGCTTTAGGGGCCGAGGCAATTCTGTGAACCGCTGCCTTCAAGAATTTTTTTAACGCTTCTGGTGCCTTGGCGGTTATAGACTTTGTTCGGGTATTTCCCTAGAATCCCCTCCGCTTTTACCCTTGCCTCACCGGCTATAACAGCAATAAAAATGGGTCCGGGAGGCTGTTGTATATCCGTAAGGAAGGAGTGTCTATGCGTCACTACGAAGTCGTATTTATGGTCCACCCGGACCAGAGCGAGCAGGTCCCGGCCACGATCGAGCGCTATCGCGCGCTGATCGAATCGCAGAAGGGCCGGATCCACCGCCTCGAAGACTGGGGCCGCCGTCAACTCGCCTATTCCATCCACAAGGTGCACAAGGCGCACTACGTGCTGATGAACATCGAGTGCGAATTGGCCACGCTGCGCGAGCTGGAGTCCGCATTCCGCTTTAACGATGCCGTGCTGCGCTCGCTCGTGATCCATCGCAAGGCCGCCGTCACCACTCCTTCGCCGCTCATGAAAGAGAAGGA
>JBGPGJ010000143.1:0-5460 GCA_041483795.1 Sulfurifustaceae bacterium | reverse complement strand
GTGACATCGTCTCGTTTCAACTGCCGAACTGGTGGGAGTTCGTCGCGATTCATCTCGCCTGTGTGCGCATCGGGGCCGTCAGCAACCCGCTAATGCCGATCTTCCGTCAGCGCGAGATGTCCTTCATGGTCAAGCACGCGGAATCCAAGGTTCTCATTGTGCCCGCGCGGTTTCGCGGATTCGACCATGGCGGGCTCGTGCTCGACTTGGGGCGCGAAGTACCCTCGCTCGAACACGTTTTCCTGATCGGCGGCGAAGGTGAGCATTCATTCGAAGCCACGCTGCTCGCTGGGGCGGACGGAGGTCGGATCGAGCCGGGTACCCGATTCGGTGCCAACGATGTGGTTCAGCTCCTCTATACATCCGGTACGACCGGCGAATCCAAGGGTGTGTTACACACGTCGAACACGCTGATCGGCACGATCCTGAAATTTGCCGAGCGCATGCAGCTGGGCGCCGGAGAGGTGGTCTTCATGCCGTCTCCCATGGCGCATCAGGCCGGGTTCTCTTATGGACTCACTCTGGCCATGATTCTTGGCGCGCCGTTGCTGGTCATGGACGTCTGGAACCCGGCGCGCGCGGTCGAGTTGATGGAGACACATCAAGCCACATATACGTTTGCGGCCACCCCCTTTCTCGCCGATCTCGCTAATTTTCCCGAGGTCGAAAAGCGCGCGCTCGACGCGTTCCGGCTGTTCGTCACCTCGGGGGCTCCGATCCCTCCCGTACTGGTTCAGCTGGCGCAGGAAAAGCTGAATGCGACCGTCGTCTCCTCCTGGGGCATGACCGAGTCCTGTTCCGTGACCACGACTTTCCGTTCCGGTCACAAGGCGCTCGAGTCGGACGGCTGCGCCGTGCCGGGTGAAGAGGTGCGCGTTGTGGATGAACACGGCAACGAGGCGCCTCGCGGTCAGGCCGGGACCCTGAAGTTTCGCGGCGCGTCGCTGTTCGTTGGTTATCTCAAAAGGCCGCACCTCTACGCCGTCGACGAGCAAGGATGGTTCAACACCGGTGACATCGCGCGCATGGACGAAGAGGGCTATATTCGGATCTGCGGGCGTGAAAAGGATATCATCATCCGGGGCGGCGAAAACATTCCGGTGGTGGAGATCGAGAGCGCGATGTACAAGATGCCCGAGGTTTCCGAGGTCGCGATCGTGGCGATGCCCGACCCGCGCATGGTCGAGCGGGCTTGTGCGTTTGTCACGCTGCACCGGGGAATGCGCCTTACGACAGAGGATATGAGAAGATTCCTCGCCGCCGAGGGCGTCAGCAAGCACTTCTGGCCGGAGCGTCTCGAGGTCATCGAACAAATGCCGCGGACTCCGACTGGCAAGATCCAGAAGTTTGTGTTGCGCGAGATTGCGAAGAAATTTGTTTCTTGGCGTGCGGAGGAGAAGGTGGGGAGGGTGTCGTAGTTCTATTTCTGAGGAGGCCTCGAATGGGCGTGGTTTCGGAGCATACAATCGGGGTGGAATAGGGGGATTGCGACCCCAGCAGCATGGCATTTTACCCGCACTATTTCTTCTGGTTTTCCGCGGCAACCCATATTCTGTTCCATAGGGTCGGCATGTCCGTCGACGTCTTGCAAGAGCGTTTTGATGTCCTTATTCCCGTGGTGGATGCCTCGGTGCGGTTTCACCATCCGAGCCGGGCGCGCCAGACCATCACGTTCAAGTCGCGCGTGGAATCTTGGCACCAGAAATCATTCACCGTAATGTGCGAGGGCTACCGGGATGGAAAGTTGTTGGTAACTGGGCGCGAGGTGCGGATGTGTTGCATCCCTCACCCCGAGGATCCGGAACGACTGAAGCCTGTCCCTGTTGCTCAGGAAATCATGGACGCTTTCAAATAGGCTGCGGCGAAGTCCGATGTCCATGAAATTTTCCGCAACGCGGTTAGCGATCTTTGCCAAGCTGAAAGTCCTTCAGGATTTCCCGGCCGATGATGAGCTTCTGCACTTCCGTGGCGCCCTCGTAGATACGTAGGGCGCGAATTTCGCGATATAGTCGCTCCACCGCCATGCCGGATTTGACGCCCAGGCCGCCGAACATCTGCAAGGCCTTGTCGATCACCTGTTGTGCGGTCTCGGTGGCGACCATCTTGGCCATGGCGACTTCGCGCGTTCCCGCCACGCCGAGGCAATCGCGGATCCACGCCGCGCGGTAAGTCAGCAGCGCGCCAGTATCAATGCCCGTCGCCATGTCCGCCAGCGTGGCCTGGGTGAGTTGGAAATCCGCCAACGTCTGGCCGAACATACGGCGCGACGTACTGCGGTCAAGCGCTTCGTCCAGGGCGTGACGCGCGAACCCCACGGCGGCGGCGGCCACGCTGGTGCGAAAAATATCCAGGGTTTGCATGGCGATCTTGAAACCCGCGCCGGCTTGGCCTAACAGGTTTTCCGCCGGAACGCGGCAGTTGGTAAAGCGTAGAGTCGCCAGTGGATGGGGCGCAATCACAGGAATGCGCTCGGCGATCTCCAGTCCGGGCGTGCCGGCGTCCACCACAAATGCGGAGAGCCCCCGGCTTCCCGGCGCTTCGCCGGTGCGCGCGAACACGCAGTAGAAATCGGCGATGCCGCCATTGGATATCCAGGTCTTCTCTCCATCCAGCACGTAATCCGTGCCGTCGCGCCGCGCGGTGGTCGCGATGGCCCCCACGTCCGAGCCCGCGTTGGGCTCGGACAAGGCGAAGGCGGCGATCCACTTTCCGGTACTCACGGGCGGGAGGTATTTCTGCTTCACCATTGCCGACCCAGCGAGGGAAATCGCACCGCTGCCGAGGCCCTGCATGGCGAAGGCGAAATCGGCCAGCCCCGAATGACGCGCCAGGGTTTCCCGCAGCAGACACAGTGAGCGGGCATCTATGACCTCATGCGCGCCGCCGTAGGCCTTGGCCACGCAGTAGTGCAGCCAACCGGCTTGGCCCAGAGCGGAGACGAGGGATCTGCAAGCCTGATCTACGTCGGCGGATCCGTCTTCATGTGCAAGATGGTCGACCGCCCAGGCCTCCAAATCCCGCACCAGTTGGCGATGACCGTCGTTGAAGAAGGGCCACGCCAGATAGCCCCGATCAGCCATTGCATGCTCTTGTGATTAGCAAAACTTGGCTCACTGCAAGATTTCTCCGCCGGCCACAGCGATGGCTTGGCCGGTAATCGCATCGGAACCCGGAAGGCAGAGCCAGAGCACCGCGTTTGCCACTTCCTGCGCCGTAATGAGCCGCCCTTGGGGGTAAGCTTTGACGATCTCGGCCCGGGCTTCCGCTTCGTTGCGCCCGGTTTTCTTCACGATGTTTTCCAGCGCCCGCTTGAACATATCGGTTTCGGTGTAGCCGGGGCATACTGCATTTACAGTCACACGAAATTTCGCCGTCTCCAGGGCCAACGAGCGGGTGAGGCCGACCACGCCATGTTTGGCCGCGCAGGTGGCCGACGTGTAGGCGTAGCCGGTGATCCCAGCGGTACTGGCGATGTTGACGATGCGACCGTTCATCACCGCTCTGGTGAACTCGCTGCGGGCGCGTTTCTCGATATCGTTCATGAATACTGAATGATTATTCATTCATAAAAATTAGCATGGGTCGGTGCGAAACGCAAGAATCAGACCCTTGCCGCGGGCGCGGCTCGCTGGCGCCGCAAGGTTGATGCAGTCGCCCCTTGTTCTTTGTTTCCGTGCATGCTATTTTTTTAATTGACTGAATGATCATTCATCCAGGTCAGGGGGAGCAAATAAGGGTGGCCGGTAGGGCCCCCTCCCGCGGGTGGGCAACGGCGCCACGCAATTTTCTCATTAGGAGTGGACTGACAATGAGTGCAGCCCAGTACCCCACCGAACCGTTGAAGCTTTGGAAGAAGGCCAAGGAGCTGCGGGAACAGTATTACATCAACTACGCTCGCGCCCACGAGAAAGGCGGCATTCGCTGGGGCGGAGCCGGCTGGTCGTTCGATGCCATTCCGACGGCCTTCGGTGACGATGTTTACCCGCTGACTGGCGAGCCCTACGCCGCGTCGGTTTCCCACGACCCCAAGTTCGCCAAGGAATGCATGGATGCCTCGGAGTCGGCGGGTTTTGCGCGCGACTTGTGTTCCTATATGCGCATCTACTGGGGTAGCATGCACCTTAATAAGTACATGCTCGGCGGCGAGTTTCCCAAGCCCGCCTTCAACTTCCAGACCCAGATTTGCTGTAGCCACAGTAAGTGGTACCAGCACGCCTCGCGCTATGAGCAGGTGCCGGAGTTCTACATCGACGTCAATATCGGCCCCTACAAGGATATCGACGATGCCCGCCTAAATTATGTAGTGGCGCAGTTGCACGAGTCCATCGCTTTCGTCGAGAAGGCAATCGGCCGCCAGTGTAACGACGAGTTGCTGATCCGTGCCGTGAAAAACGAAATGCGCGCGACCTCCCTGTGGGCCGAGATATGTAACCTCAACAAGGCGGTGCCCGCGCCTTTGGACGAAAAGACAATGTACTCGCTGTACGTGCTGGCCGTCCTGCACAAGTCTTCCCTGTGGTGCGCTGACTTCTACGAGGAGTTACGCGACGAGGTTGCCGACCGTGTCAAACGCGGGATCGCCGCGGTAGCCAACGAGCGCTGCCGGATCATGACCGACACACAGCCCCCATGGGGATTCCTCAAAATCTTCCGCTACCTGGAGCTATATGGTGCCGTGTCCATCGGCTCGCTCTACACGTTCGGCCTGGAGGGTACCTGGGAAACCAAGCCCGACGGCACGTGGGGACCGCGCACTACGCCGATGAACAAGGGCGTCGACATCACCACCCGCGACCAGGCCCTGCGGCTCTACGCCGACTGGAACATGTCGAAGCCCCTGTGGCAGCACTTCTTCGATCCGAACATCAAGACCGAGATGATGAAGACCATCGCGCGCGAATGGAAGGTGGACGGGGTGATGATGCACCTGAACCGCGGCTGCGAAGGGCTGTCCCTCGGTGTCATGGAAAACCGCCTGGGCCTGGCTGCTGCCGGGATCCCGATCATGACCTACGAAGGCAACATGGGCGACGAGCGAGAGTTCGACGAAGTGCGCGCCCAAGCACGGGTCGACGCCTTCATGGAACAACTGGGCTTGCGCAAACTGGCTGCTTGATCCATCGGGCCGCGCTCCTGGATCACACAGATAGTTCGGTTGAAGGGTACAACGTGATCTAGCGCCATACCTGCCTGTTCGATGTTAGAGCGTAGCGGTGTCGCGCTGACGATCAATTGATATGATCTCCTTCGCGAGAAGTGCCGACTACGGTAGCGCACACCCAAATGTCGAGAATGGAAACGCTCGGCCCCGTATCGGCGAACAGCGGTTATTCGGGCGAATTCCTCCGTGGCAGTAAACCCGGGTTGGCCGATTGTTGCACGGTCCCGCAGCTGTTCAGCGCACCGCGTTTTGAGTGCATGAATATGATTTTGAACCGCCGAGACGCCAAGGGTGAGGCG
>JBGPGJ010000142.1:0-5472 GCA_041483795.1 Sulfurifustaceae bacterium | reverse complement strand
CTACCGATTGCGTACGACGCGCTCACGGTGGTGGTGAATCCGAAAAACGACTGGGCCAAGAACATGGCCGTCGCCGACCTCAAGAAGATGTGGGAGCCGGAGGCGCAGGGCAAGATCATGAAGTGGAAGCAGGTCAATCCCAAGTGGCCGGACGCGCCGATCAAACTCTTCGGCCCAGGTGCGGACTCGGGCACGTTCGACTACTTCACCGAGGCGGTGACCGGCAAGTCCAAGGCCTCGCGCGGCGATTTCACCGCGAGCGAAGATGACAACGTGCTGGTCCAGGGTGTCGCGCGCGACAAGGGCGCGCTCGGCTACTTCGGCTTTGCCTACTACATCGAGAACCAGGACAAGCTCAAGGCCGTGGCGATTGACGGCGGCAAAGGGCCGATTCTACCGTCGGCCGAAACCGTGGAGAACGGCACCTACGCGCCGCTGTCGCGTCCGATCTTCATTTACGTCAACGCCAAGGCGCTAGGAAAACCCGAGGTTAGGGAATTCGTCGAGTTCTACCTGAAGAACGCCGCCAAGCTCGTGAAGGAAGTGAAGTACATACCCCTGCCGGCGAGCGCCTATCGGACCGCGCTCGAGCACGTAAACAAGAAGAAGCTCGGAACGGTCTTCGGCGGCAAAGCCGAGGTCGGCCTTAAGATCGAGGACCTGCTCAAACGCGAGGCCAAGCTTTGATTCACTCCTAGACGTTGGTCTGAAAGGGCGCCCTTGGGCGCCCTTTTTTTAGATCGTGGTTCGTCATAAATTTGTCATATTCGACCCCTACCATCACCGGACTTTACGTCTGCGAACATCCCTCATGAACTCCGTGGTCCGCCAACCCCGTTCGCGCTTCGCCTATCAGCCCCGGCGCCACTTGCCGGAACGGCTGATTCGGTGGGGCCTGTTCTTGGCGGCGTTTTCGGCCGTGACGGTCACGATCGCCATCGTCGCGATCCTGGTCTACGAGTCGCTCGGGTTCTTCCGGCATGTTTCGATCTGGGAATTTCTCACCGACACCGAGTGGACACCGCTGTTTTCGGTCAAGCACTATGGCATTCTGCCGCTGGTGGCGGGCACGCTGATCACTACCCTCGTGGCGCTCGCCGTGGCGGTGCCGCTCGGCACGATTGTCGCAATCTATCTCTCGGAATTCGCCTCGCATCGACTACGCGAAATAGTGAAACCGTTTCTTGAGTTGCTGAGCGGCGTGCCGACGGTGGTTTACGGTTACTTCGCGTTGCTGTTCGTCACGCCGTTGCTGCAAAAAACCATCTTGCCCGAGCTGCCTGGCTTCAATATGCTTTCGGCCGGCATCGTGATGGGGATTATGATCATCCCCTACGTTTCCTCGGTGAGCGAGGACGCGATGCGCGCGGTGCCGATGCACATTCGCGAGGGCTCCTACGCCATGGGCGCCACGCGCTTTCAAACCGCGCTGTGGGTGGTGACGCCGGCGGCGATGTCTGGCGTCGTTGCCGCCTATATTCTCGGTATCTCGCGCGCGGTCGGTGAAACCATGGTCGTCACCGTCGCGGCCGGTACCCAGCCTAATCTCACCTGGAATCCGTTCGAGGGTGCGGCCACCATCACCGCCTACATCGTGCAGGTATCGCTCGGAGATTTGCCGCACGGGACGATCGAATACCAGAGCATCTTCGCCGCTGGTCTGGTGCTGCTGCTGATGACACTGCTGTTTAACGTCATCGGCCACCTGCTGCGCAAGCGTTACCGCGAGGTGTACTGATGTCGGATACAAACCTACAACAAATGCGCGCGCTCATTGCGCGTCACAAACTCTGGGACCAGATCTTCGCCATCGTGGGTTTGTTGGCCATGTTCGTCGGCATCCTCACCCTGGTCGCCCTGTTTCTCGACCTGCTCATTGACGGCGCCCCGCGACTCACCTGGGATTTCTTCACCTCCTTCCCATCACGCCGTCCGGCCGCGGCCGGCATTCTCTCGGCCTGGGTCGGCACGACACTCGTTATGCTCGTCACGGCGCTGTCCGGTGTGCCGCTTGGCGTCGCCGCCGGCGTTTATCTTGAGGAGTACGCGCCGCGCAACTGGATGACCGATCTAATCGAGATCAACGTCACCAACCTCGCCGGTGTGCCCTCGATCGTCTACGGCCTGCTCGCGCTCGGACTATTCGTGTATCAAATGAATCTCGGACAGAGCATTCTCGCCGCCGGCCTCACGCTCGGGTTGCTGATTCTGCCGGTGGTCATCGTCGCCACGCGCGAGGCGATCCGCGCCGTGCCCGGCAGCATCCGCGAGGCCGCCTACGCGCTCGGCGCGACCAAGTGGCAGTGCGTGGCGCACCACGTGCTGCCCTACTCTACCGCCGGTATCCTGACCGGCGTCATCATCGGCATGGCGCGCGCCATCGGCGAGACCGCGCCCATCATCACCATCGGCGCGCTCACCTTCATCGCCTTCCTGCCGCCGATGCCGTTCACGGGCGATCCGCCGGCGGGTCTGTTCGATTGGCTGTTCGCGCCGTTTACCGTGTTGCCGATCCAGATGTTCAACTGGGTGTCGCGCCCACAGGCGGCATTCCTCGAAAACGCCGCCGCCACCGGCGTCGTGATCATCGTCATGACGCTGGCGATGAACGCGGTCGCGATCGTCATCCGTTACCGCTACCGCAAGCGCATCAAATGGTAGGTGAGGGGAAATCCATGAAACCCAATGCACCCACCGTCGCGCGGCCGGTCGTGCCCACACCTAGCTTCGTCCAACAACCCGATGCGTCGGCGCGAACGTCGCGTGCGCCGCTCAAGGCGCAGGCCAAGAATCTCAATTTCTATTACGGCGGCACGGTCCAGGCGCTCAAGAACATCAACCTCGATCTGGCCGAGAAACGCGTCACCGCGCTGATCGGTCCGTCGGGTTGCGGCAAGTCCACGTTTCTGCGCTGCTTCAACCGCATGCACGACCTCTACCCCGGCAACCGTTACGAGGGCGAGCTCCTAATCCACCCGGACAACATCAACATTCTCGGCAGGGGCGTGGACCCGATCGAGGTGCGCATGCGCATCTCGATGGTGTTCCAAAAACCGAACCCGTTCCCGAAGTCCATCTACGAGAACGTGGCCTACGGCCTGCGCGTGCGCGGCATCCGCGGCCGCGGCCGGCTCGACGACAAGGTCGAGGAGGCGCTGCGTGGCGCCGCGCTATGGGAAGAAGCGAAGGATCGTCTCGACGATCTGGCGTTCAATCTGTCGGGCGGTCAGCAACAGCGGGTATGCATCGCGCGCGCCCTCGCCACCGACCCGGAAATTCTGCTGTTCGACGAGCCGACCTCGGCGCTCGACCCGATCGCCACCGCCAGCATCGAGGAGTTGATCCATAAACTGCGGGAGAAGGTCACGATCCTGATTGTCACCCACAACATGCAACAGGCGGCGCGGGTGTCGGACTATACTGCCTTCATGCACCTCGGTGAGTTGGTCGAGTTCGGCGACACCAACGCGATCTTCACCAACCCGACCAAGAAACAGACCGAAGACTACATCACCGGGCGATATGGGTGAGGCGGGTGAAGCAGGGTTGTCGCGGACACACTTAACGTGTGTCCGCGCTGCTGAACGCCCGACCATGGATGGTCGGGCTGGGGTTCAACGAAGTGTGCGAGGCCGCGCCAAGGATGGCAGGCACGATGGTTATTGAGCCGAGCATTCGCGCCGGCGAACGGGTGCACCGAGTTTGGTTGCACCCCGGGCTGAATGCCGGAGTAGTGGCGAACGCCTGCACATCAATGCGCAGGCTGGGGCCTGACGAAGTTAATGAAGAATCGCCAGGGACGGCATACGAGAATTTTCGGAGAGCACTATGGAACCGCTGCATACCCACATCTCCCAACAGTACAACGCGGAACTCGATGACATCCGCAGCAAGGTGCTGCAGATGGGCGGACTGGTCGAGCAACAGATCGAACAGGCGCTCCAGGCGTTGACCAAAGCCGACACCAGGCTCGCCGAAGCCGTCATCATCAACGATACCAAGGTCAACCAGTTCGATGTCGCCATTGACGAGGAATGCCAACATATCATCGCCCGGCGCCAACCGGCGGCGAGCGACTTGCGACTGGTGATGGCCGTGATCAAGACCATCACCGATCTCGAGCGCATCGGTGACGAGGCCGAGAAGATCGCGCGCATGGCCGTGCGTCTGGCGAACGAGGAGCGACCCAAGAACAATTATGACGAGCTACAGACGCTCGGTAATCACGTGCGCTACATGGTGCACGATACGCTCGATGCCTTCGCGCGCCTGGACATCGAGGCCGCGTTGCGCATCGCGCGCGAGGATCGCAAGATAGACCAGCAATACGAAGGGATCATGCGCCAGATGATCACCTTCATGATGGAAGACCCGCGTACGATCGCGCGCGCCCTGGACGTCATCTGGGCGGCGCGCGCGATCGAGCGCATCGGCGACCACGCCCGGAATATCTGCGAGTACATCATCTATCTGGTCAAAGGCAAAGATGTGCGTCATACCAGTCTCGATCAAATCGAGCGGGAAATCCTGGGACGGAAAGACAATGAAAAGTGAAAAATTAAAAATGAAAAGTGTTGGGAAATTGTTTTCCATTTTTCACTTTTCACTCCACATTTTTCATTAAGGATTTATGGAATTCGTCTACATCCAGTATCGTTTGCGCACGACCGATGGCCGGGAGATGGTGTTCCGGCTGCGCTTCGACCCCAAGACGTTCGAATCGGTCGAGGCCACGCCGGCGAACCCACCCGCGTGGGCCGCGCTCGATTTTCACAAATGCCCGCATTGTCCGCTGACGACGCAGACGCATCGGCACTGCCCGGCGGCGTTGCGCATCGCGCCGGCGTTGCAAACCTGCGAAGCGCTGGATGCCTACGTGCCGGTACACGTCGAAGTCACTTTGCCCGAGCGCACGGTCGTCGCTCAAAAGCCGTTGCAAAAAGCGTTGTCCTCGCTGCTCGGGCTGATCATGGCCACGAGCGGTTGTCCGCATACCGCGCCACTGCGCCCGATGGCGCGCTTTCATCTGCCGTTTGCGACCGAGGATGAAACGCTGCAACGCGTGACCTCGATGTACTTACTGGCGCAACATTTCCGCCGGAAAGACGGGCACGAACCCGATCTCGAACTCGAAGGGCTGGTGGAGCTTTACCGCCGGCTTCAGACCGTAAACGAAACCATGACCGCGCGCCTCAAGGCCGCCGGCATCAAGCCGGCCATGGCGCAGGCGATCGTGCCGCTGGATCTGCTCTCGCACACGATGCCGCTTAACATCCGCATCTCGCTCGATCGCATCCGGCCGTTTTTCGAGCCGCTCATCGATAATTGACGCGCCGGTTGAAAACACGCACGACGCGCCCCATACCTATCCTCACACATCTCGCTCAAGGAATCGCCCGTGGCCACCGTTGTCGCAACGCAAGAAAACTTTGAATCGCTCATCAACGATCACGACATGGTGATCGTGGACTT
>JBGPGJ010000141.1:0-5518 GCA_041483795.1 Sulfurifustaceae bacterium | reverse complement strand
CGTTTCTGCCCTCCGTGTGGGAGCAACTTCCTGATCCACGGGAGTTTTTGCAGCACCTCAAACGCAAAGCCGGCCTGTCTCCCGATTACTGGTCACAGACGATCAGCGTCAAGCGTTATACCGTCGAAGCGGTGCCTTAATTCGTTTGTTTGACTGACGTCAAAGTGGCCGGCCGAGGCCGGGTTTATTCTCGCGCTACTTGATTCCGGGAGCGGCGCCATGCGTTTTAGGGACCGGGCGGATGCCGGCCGGCAATTGGCCCAGATGTTGGCGGCAAAGTACGCTGGGCAGGACGGCGTGGTGTATGCGCTGCCGCGCGGCGGTGTGACGCTTGGCGCCGAAATCGCGCGGCGGTTGCGCATGCCGCTCGATCTGATCATCGCGCGCAAGATCGGTCATCCCTTCAACCCGGAGTACGCCATCGGCGCCGTGACCGAAAGCGGCGAACTCGCGAGCAATCCACGCGAAGTTGCGCACGTACGCAGCGAGTGGTTTCAACGCCAAGTCGAGATCGAGCGTCAGGAAGCGCGCCGGCGCCATCAAGCCTACCTTGGCGATCGCGCGCCGCTGCCCGCCACGGGAAAACTCGCGATTCTGGTGGATGACGGCATCGCGACCGGGCTGACCATGGAGGTCGCGATCCGCGAGTTGCGGCGTCAAAAGCCCGCGCGACTCGTCGTCGCGGTACCGGTCGCGCCGGCGGACACGGCGGCAAAGTTCGCACGCGAGGTGGACGATCTCGTTGCGCTCGATATCCCCGAGGACTATCTCGGCGCGGTCGGTGCGTACTACGAAGTTTTTTTGCAGGTCACCGACGAAGAAGTGGTTGCGTTGCTGCACGCTGCGCGCAACCGCCGAACTGACATGACTACCCAGAGTATCCGTATCCCGATGGAGTCGGCCGAACACGCGGGCGAGCTCGTCATTCCGCCGGGCGCGTTCGGGATTGTGCTGTTTGCGCACGGCAGCGGCAGCAGCCGGCTGTCGCCGCGCAATACTTTTGTTGCGCGTTGCCTGCAGCAGGACGGGCTCGCCACGCTGCTGTTCGACTTGCTTACCGAAGCCGAGGACGTGCAGGTCCGCAACCGTTTCGACATCGCGTTACTTACGCGTCGGTTGCTTATTGCGACCGAGTGGGTCGAGCGGGAGCCGGCGCTGCGGGGTCTCGCCATCGGCTACTTCGGCGCCAGCACCGGTGCGGCGGCGGCGCTCAAGGCCGCGGCGGCGCTGCCACAGCACATCCGTGCCGTGGTCTCGCGCGGTGGCCGGCCGGATCTTGCAGGGGAGGATCTGCCACGCGTACGGGCGCCCACGCTGCTTATCGTAGGTGGCAACGACGATGTTGTAATCGAACTCAACCAGAATGCCTACGCTATGCTGCGCTCGCCCAAAGAGCTCAGCATCGTTCCAAGTGCCACTCATCTGTTTGAGGAGCCGGGTGCGCTGGAGGCGGTGGCCCGGCTTGCCGCCGACTGGTTTAGCCGGCACCTGGGCGGCAAATCGCAGCCGCCATGATGCCGCGGGCCGATCGCCGCGAGACGCCAGCGCTTGAGACCAAGGTGGCGCTACTCAAGGAGCCGGGGACGTACCCCGACAAGCCGCGGCAGGTCAGCGCTATTGAAACGCATATGTCGTGGGTGTTTTTAACTGACGCCTACGCCTACAAGTTGAAGAAGCCGGTACGTTACGATTACCTCGACTTCAGCACTCTCGCGGCGCGCGAGTGGAACTGCCGCGAGGAGCTGCGGTTAAACCAGCGTTTGGCCCCCGGGGTGTACTTGGCAGTGGTGCCGCTTCAAATCGGCCCTTCAGGCGAGGCGCGGTTCGAAGGCGAGGGCGCCGTCGTGGAATGGCTGGTTAAGATGCGGCGCCTACCCGCGGAGCGGATGCTCGACCACCTCATCCGGACGCGTGCGCTGCAGGAGGCGGACGTCAAGCGTCTGGCGCAAGTCCTGGTGACGTTCTACCGTGAGAACCCGCCGGTTGCGATGGGCGCTGCCACCTATCGCGCCCAGTACGCCGAGGCGATTGCCGCGAACCGGCGCGTGCTTTCCTCGCCCCGGTATGGATTGCCCGCGGCGCTGGTTACGACGGTACACGAAATACTTTCGAAAACCTTGGGGTGCATGCCCGAAATTTTCGATCGGCGCACGAACGAGGGTCGGATCGTCGAAGCGCACGGCGACCTGCGCCCGGAACACGTGTGCCTGGAGGCGCGGCCCGTGGTCTTCGATCGGCTGGAGTTCAATCGGCAGTTCCGTATTCTGGATGCCGTGGAGGAGCTTTCCTTTTTCGCCATGGAATGCGAACACCTGGGCGCGCCGTTCGTGGAGAGTGTGTTGTTCGACGCGTACACGCAGGCTACCGGGGACGACCCGCCACGACCGCTGCGGGACTTTTACATGGCGCACCGCGCGTGCGTGCGTGCACGCCTGTCGGTTCTGCATACGATCGAGCTGGATCGGCCGGCGTGGGCGAAATGGCTGAGCGCTGCTTCGGCGTATCTGCGTCTAGCGGAAAGTTATTGTTGTCGGCTTTAGCAGCGCTTCGAACAACGGTGGACACTTTACCCCACCGTCCGATAGTAAATTGCCAGCCACTTAATGTTTAGCTGCTAGGAAATCAGATGATAGTGCAGGCCGGCTTTTTATTTCGAGCGATTGTTCACGCGAGATCAATCTGGCCATGACCCCCAATTCCTCTGCCAAAATCTCCAGTAAGTCATCCAGAGTCACGATACCGGCAAGCGCCCCCTGTTGATCCACTACCGGCATTCTTCGTATTCCCTTGCGTCGCATGAGTTCGAGCGTATTAAAGACATCTTCCGACTCGATTACAGTAGCCAACTCTCTGCTCATGATGTCGCCTACTGTGACGCTGCCGGTCGGAACGTCCAACGCGACAATCTCCATGACGATGTCACGATCGGTAACCACACCCACCGGAATACGTCTGCCATTGCGATCTTCGACCACGATCAAGGTGCCCACGTGCTGTTGGCGTATTAAGCGCGCGGCTTCAACGACAGTTGTGCTGGGAGTACAAAATACGGCGTCTCGGGTACAAATTTCACCGATGCGCATGTGATTTCTCCTTAGCCCGTGTGTTTCCATCCACGTTACAAATAGGGCATCTCAGTTGTGGTAAACAAATCCCGTTATGGTTCACTACGAACCTCCGTTTCTTGCAACCGTGGCATTTCGGTTAGTGCACACCACATCGCAACGTGCATTATTGGCCTACGAACATGGGAATTCTCCTTGTCCGTGTTTAAGAAGAAATACTTCTACTAGAAGCTCCACTGGAATCCTTTGATCTTTGTCAAATAAACGCACGACCGAGGGTCGGGTTCATATCCAACCGGCGCAAGGACACTGTCGTGGAATTTAGACCTCGAGCAGCTCCACGAGCGAACCGCCCTCGTGTAGACGCCGGATAGCCGAGGCAAAGAGCTCCGCGACGGATATGACCGTAAGCCTGCTTCGCACCAGTTCGGCGGCGAGCCGAAATGGAGGCACGGTATCCGTGACTATGATTTTTTCTAGGTCGTCAGCGGCAAGCACGCGGCTGGCGTCACCGACAAACAGGCCGTGCGCGGCGGCGGCGAACACGCGCCGCGCGCCCGCGGCGCGGCACGCCCGCGCCGCATGTGCGAGCGTGCCACCGGTGCTGACGAGGTCGTCAACGATGATGGCCGCGCTGCCCGCGACGTCACCCACCAGCCGTCCGGCGGTGAGTACTCCCTTGCCGCGCGCCTTTTCCATGAACGCCAACGGTAGTTCGCACTGCCGCAAATGACCGAGCGCGCGCCGCAACCGCTCGGAACGCTTCACGCCGCCGGCATCCGGCGAGACCACGACGATGTGCTTTTCGTCGCGCAACAGACCGGTGAAGTGGCGTGCGAACAGCGCGGTCGTGTCGAGATGCTCGGTGCGGCAGCGAAAGGCGTTCTGGAACGCGGCGAGGTTGTGCACGTCCAGCGTGATTACGCGGTCCACGCCCACCGCCTCGAAGAGGGCGGCCACGTAGCGCGTAGTTACCGGATCGCGCGGCTGGGTTTTCGCGTCCTTACGCGCGTAACCGAGGTACGGCACCACGGCGGTGACCCGCGCGGCGCCGGCATCGCGCACCGCGCCCAGAAAGAACAGCAGCCGGCAGAGCTTGTCGTTGACACTTTGACGATCGTCGGCGTAGAGCGATTGGATGACGAAAACATCCCGTTCCCGCACACTGACCAAAGGACGCGCCTTGTGCTCGCCGTCCTCGAACTCCCGCTCTTCGTGTTGGCTCAGCGCCACGCCGAGGTGCTGCGCCGCGCGCGCGCCGAATTCGCGTGTCGCGTTCAGGGAAAACAGGGTCAAGGTTCCGCGTTCCACTGTTTCGCACCGTACCTCTGCATCGGTCGCACGTTACTACAGGCCGCGAACGGCCAATTTGATAGATATCAAAGATTTTGTGTTCGGACCTGATACAGAATGCACTAAGCAAGGGCTTGTGCCGTGCCGCTTGACAGGCAAAGGATAGAGTATGCCGATACATCGCAAACCGATTGTTAACCAGTGGTATCGCCACCTGGACAAGGGCCAACAATTCCAGGTGACGGCATTTGACGAGGACGAAGGCACCGTCGAGATCCAGCATTTTGACGGGGATGTGGAAGAGCTCGACCTGGAAAACTGGTACCAGCTCGAGATCGAGCCGATCGCGCCGCCGGAAGACTGGACCGGCCCGGTAGACGATATCGAGCGCGACGATCTCGGCTACACCGAGACTGGCATGACACGCGAGGACTGGGAGGCGCCGCTGCGGGAAGAGGGCGTACGCGAGCGGCCCGAAACTGAAGAGGCCGAAGCGGGTGAGGAAGAAGAGGAGGAGTGACGGTGTTTGCGCGACGGCGTCGGCAGGCGCCGCGTCGCTAATGATCGTCGCCCTTGCGTACCCACACCCCACGGCCTTCGCACTGCAGCAATTCGTCGCCGCAATAGACGTACTGACCGAGCGGATAGCGTACGTTGTTGAAATAGCACGCGCCGCTTTCGAGTTCGAGGTCGAGCGAAAGCATCTCCTCGTCGTTTTCGTCGAAAATCGGGGAAGTTTTCAAGGTCGGGTCGGGCGCACCGACATGAGGAGGTTGGAATGATTTTTTCATGGCGAGATTCCTCTGACAGTTCATTATCTTATTGGTATGGAAATTTCCGTCGGCGGCGTTGACGTAGGTCAAAGTTACGATTCCGGAAGGGCTTAAATTCGGCGAGCGAGCGAGACTCATGGAGGTGGTTTATGGAATATCGCCGGAGTGTACGTAAACCGATGAAAGGGAATGTCCGCGTTGCGTCATGATGGACGCATCGCGCTGAATAGCCGATCAGGAGAGGGCCATGAATATCGCGAAGACCGTCGAGAGTTACCTGCAGCAGTACGGGATTGCCTATACCGTGGTGCACCATCCGCCTTCGTTGTCGAGCAAACAAACCGCGCAAGCGGCGCACGTGCCGCCGCATCGGATCGCGAAGGCGGT
>JBGPGJ010000140.1:0-5520 GCA_041483795.1 Sulfurifustaceae bacterium | reverse complement strand
TCGCCGTAACGCAGTGCACGCAAGCGCGCGCGCGGTTCGGATTGCCACGCCGGCGCAGCGCGCCCGAGCAGCGGCAGCAGGTCATGCGCCCGCAGGCCAGCGCGCGCCTGTAACGCATCGAAACCGCGCTGCATTTGTTGCGCGGGGTCGAGGATCGTCTTGGTTTCCGGGAACGCGGATAGCAGCAGCGAATTCATCTCGCGCGCGTACTCAGTGTGCAATTGATGCAAGCGCCACCATTCTACCGTATCGAAAGTGACGGTCCCCACGAACCAGAGCGCGAACATGGCCGCCGCCGGTAGCCATGGTCGCAATCGTTGGCGCAGCTCGCCCCCCGGCGCGAACTCGCCTTGCAGCAGGTTGAGCGCCGGTTCGCTGTCGCCCGGTACATCCCAAAACGCTTGCGGCTCGACGCGCACGGGAACGCCCAGGGTCGCGCTCCAGGCGTCCGCGCGAAACCCCACGGGCGGTTGAAACACGATGAAGTATTCCGGCGCACGTGCGCTTTGCTGAGTTTGCTTCAGGTTCGCGGCCAGCAGCGCCGGCGGTTCGTCAATGGAATGCATGCAGGTGAAACCGCTGGCCGGGCCGGTGCGTACCAGGAGCTCATCGCCGACGAACGCCGCCGACCAACAATCGGGTGACCAAGGCAGCGCAAGGATGGCGGGGCAGAACGTCGCCGGTTTCAACCCGGCCTTCTGGAGTGAGGCGAGCCAGTTGCGGATGCGTTCCTTGGCGGTGACGGCCACGGACAGGCTGCCGTCGTTTTCGCGCCGCCAGGCAAAGTGCAGCTCGGCCGGATCGTCCAACAATTGCTCCTCGAGCGCGTACGGCAGGGCCTGCTCCAGTTTCGCGCGCGAACGTGTCGGCAGCGTGATACGCGTGAGCAGCGTCTCGGTTGCCGGCGTCCACACGTGTACCGGCGCGGAACCGACGTTCGGCAGCTCTTCGAGCGTTCCCTGACCCGATTGCGTTTCGCCCAGGCGCGCGCGCCAGCGCCAGAGGATTGGAGCTCCGGGCGCTCCCGGTATTTCCGTCTGGAGCCAATCGCGCGGCAGCAGCAAGTCGAGGCGCGCGCCGCCCGACTCGCGCGACCGCCGGCGCGGGAACAGGGCATTAACCTTTGTCTTTAGTGTCTTCGTCATCGCGAGGCAGTTTCGGATACAGCGGATGATGCCACAAAACGCGTGCCGTTTTCCCGTCTACGGGACGGTTGATTAACGCCAGGGTCGAGCGTCGCCAGCGCCCATAGCCGATCTCCAACTGCACAAGAAAATACGACGTTTTAACATCGAGAATGACCTGTTGCGGCGGTTGTTGTCCCGGGTTCAGGATCTGTTTCACTCGTTGTGTGTCGGTAAACGGTTGGGTCTCACGCGCCTGAACCACCTGCTGGGCTAGCGCCAGCGACGCGCCGGGAAAAAGCGCCGCCAGCACGACGTCGGGGGCGGTGTTGACGTTGATCGCAGTCGGGTCGGGAATCGCGATCACGTAGGGTCGTAGTTTCTCCACGGCGTCGGCATCGAAACCTTTAATGAGTCGCAGCTCGTCCACCGAGGCGAGCGCCTGATTGGCCGTCCGGTAGGGGTGCGACGTCGCAAGATACTCGACGTCTTCGGCGCCGCCGGGACGGGTCTGGCTGTCGGGATCGAGCCAGTCCACGACCGCTTCGGTCAGTGTCGGATCGAGTCCGCGTAGGCGCAGTAATTGCTGGAACACGCCAATGTCGGCTGTGCTCGGTTGACCGTTGCGCACGAGATTGTTCAGATTGAAACGTGCCTGGGCATCGCTGATTGCGACCGAGATCGTGCCGCCTTCGAACGGCAGCGATGGAAAGGATTTGGCCCATGTTTCCCCCAGATTGTCGGTCTGATTGTTTTTGGCGTCGCGCGCCAGCAACACTCCTACCCAGTCGAGCGTGGCATGGCGCATGCTGTCGGCCTGACTACGGTCAAAAAGATTCTGCACCTGGCGCAACCACACCTGCTGACCGAGGCTGAGATAGGCCGCGATCGTGACAACGATGGCCACCACGAGCATGGCCGTAATGAGCGCAAGCCCTTTCTGGGAATGCCCGAAACGTGGGGTCATTGGTTCACCAGGAATACACGTGTCAGGCGCCCGATTCCGGTCATGTCGAATGCCAACTCGACGGCATCGGGCATTGCGTTCTTGTCATCGCCCGTCGGCCAACGATCCGACCAGGCGCCATTCGGCGCGTGCAAGCGCAGCGTCAGGTTATCCACGTTCGACAGCAGTGGGATTTCGCGCGCTTGGCTCCCCGGCGGGCGGTCGAGTGTCGGCCACGTCAACCGCATCAACGAGCTGTCCGTCAGGCGATATGCCACGCGTTGCAAATCTGTCGTGGCGCCGTCGCCGGAGACGAACACACCGCCGCGGGTGAATTCGAGACTCGGGTCGCCCAGCGGGCGCGGATCCACCGGCTGGCCGCGAAACGCCGGTAGGGCAGAGCCGTCAACGTCACGCACGCCACGCATGCGTGCCAGCGCGAGATCGTCCTCAAGTTGGGCAAAGGCGAGCGCGAGTGCGCGCCAGCGCTCGCGTTCCGCCTCGATGCGATCTCGACCTTCGAGCATGTGCGTGAGCCCGGCGTACGCCAGAGTCGAGAGCACGGCGAAGATGGCGACCGCGACCAATACTTCAAGCAGGGTGAAACCACGCGCAGCGCGGTTCATGGGGCATTTACCGGTCGCGACAGAAATCCGACCAAACGCGCCGCGGCCTCGCGGTCGGGTGCGGCACGCACTTCGATTTCCACGCGCCGCACGTCTGCATCCGGTGTGGTCACGACCAGCTCGCGCCAGCGCCACTCGCGCCCGGCCATGTCGGTCGTGCCATCGGTGGTGTCGGGGGTGGGCCAGTCGCGAGCGGCGTAATGCATCGCCAGACGGTTCTGCGCCACCCACAGCGCGATGGTACGCTCCCGTAGTGCGCTAGCGGTGTCTATGCTTTGGCCGAAGTTGCGCATCACGGCCGTGAGCGCGATGGCAATCACCGCAAGCGCCACTAACACCTCGACTAGCGTGAATCCCCGGCGCGTGTTAGCTCGTATGCGCATCTGCAGTCGGTGTCGAGCGGATTTTGCCGTCCTGTTGCCCAAGCACCCACCAGCGCGCGTCGTTCAGGATGAAGGCGATGCGGAATGCCGGCAACGCGCCGCTTGGGTCGAGTACCATGCCGCGCGGTCCAGTGGCCGGTTGCCCCTCCAGTTCGAGACGTGCATCCATGCGTTCCGGTAATTGCCGTGGCGCGAGCAAGCCGTCGTCAATCGAAATAAACTTTCCCTTGTCGTTCGGGCGCAGAAAGCGATAACCATGTTCCTGCATCTCGAACGCCAATAAGCTGCCCTGGAGAATGGTTTCTTCACGCGCTGCCTGGAGCAGCAGCACCAGCCGGTCGGCTTCATCGCGTACGAGATCGCGATCGTCACGCGTCAAGCGCAGCGCCACCAAGCCGATCATGATGGCGAGGATGAAAGTCACCACCAGGATCTCGATGAGCGTGAAGCCGCGGGGACGATCGAGACGGCTAGCTGATCGGACGCAGCCCTCACCCCTTACCCTCTCCCAGAGGGAGAGGGGGGGTAGGTGAAAAACTATTTTTATTACCGGCCGGTGTCCCATGAACCGATGTCGGCGTCGACACCCTCACCGCCCGGTCGGCCGTCACGACCGAAACTGAATACATCCACTTCACCGTGAATGCCGGGATTGAGATACTGGTAGTCGCTACTACCCCACGGGTCCTTGGGTAGTCGTTCGATGTAACCGCCCGACTTCCAGTTGCGCGGAACCTCGCCTGATTCGGGTTTCTTGACCAGCGCCTGTAATCCCTGTTCGGCGCTCGGGTAGACGCCGTTATCGAGGCGATAGAGCTTGAGCGCGTTCATGATCGCGGCGATATCGCTTCTGGCCGCCACCACGCGCGCCTGGTCCGGCCGGTCCATGACGTTGACCACGACGATGCCGGCTAGGATGCCGAGAATTACGACCACGATTAGTACTTCGATGAGGGTAAAGCCGGCGACGGAGCGGGAACCGAATTTAGGGTCATACGACATGATGCACCTTGCTTATTTGATGAGTTGATTCATTTCGAAGATCGGCAGAAGAATCGCCACCACGATGAAAAGCACGACCAGGCCCATGCTGAGAATCAGTAACGGCTCGAGCAACGCGGTCAGGGTCTTGACCCAGTTCTCGAGTTCGCGGCTTTGCGCCTCGGCCGCACGCACCAGCATGGTATCCAGTTTGCCGCTGGCCTCGCCGCTCGCGATCAAGTGCACCACCAGCGGCGGGAATAACTTGGTGCGCCCCAGCGCACGCGCGAGACTGCCGCCTTCGCGCACTTGGCGCAGGGTTTCCTCGACGGCATCGCGCATCGGCAGGTTGGTGACGACCTGCCGCGCCGACTGCAGTGCCGCCAGTAGCGGTACGCCGCTCGCGGTGAGGATGCCGAGGGTGTCGGCAAAACGCGCGGCGTTGACGCCGCGCACCAGTCTTCCCACGAGCGGCCACCCAAGCAGCCGCTTATGCCAACGACGGCGGATCGCCTCATTGCGCAGGGAAAAATAAGCGCCGACGCCACCGGCGATCAGGAGCAACCCCCACAGCCAACCGCCGCTGCGCACAAAGTCGCTCATGGCAATTAACACACGCGTCATCCACGGTAGAGTCTGGCCGGTGTTGGCAAACACGCGCGTGACCTGCGGTACCACGTAGACCAGCAGTAACGTGACCACGCCGATAGCGACCAGCGTTACCAGTGCGGGGTAGATGAAGGCGAGCAGGACTTTTTGCCGCAACGCTTGGCGGTTCTCGCTGTAATCGGCGAGTCGTTCGAGCACTTCCGGGAGATGCCCGGACTGTTCGCCCGCGTCCACCATGGCGCGATAGATATCCGGGAACGATTGCGGGAATGCGGCGAGCGCGCGCGCAAGCGATTGACCTTCGAGCACCTTACCGCGCACACCGGCGACGACCGCGCGCGACCGCGCGGATTCGCTTTGCTCGATAAGCACGTTTAGGCATTCCTCGATCGTGAGTCCGGCGCGCAACAGCGTGGCAAACTGGCGCGTGAGCAGCGCCAACTCGTTACTGCTGATGCCGCGGCGCACGCGTACCGCACGCACGGCGCCCGTGTGCTCGGGTTGGGCCGCGATAGCGTCCACGCGCAACGGCACCAGTCCTTTCTCGCGCAAGGCGGCGCGTATCTGGCGCTCGGCGTCGCCTTCGATCACACCCTTGACGGTGCGGCCGGTCGTATCGAGAGCGAGATATTCGTATCCAGCCATAAATATCGTTTACCGCAAAGGCGCAAAGGACGCGAAGAAAGACTTGGGGTAATTGAGTAAGGATTTTCCCTTTGCGCTCTTTGCGTCTTTGCGGTGAGATTTCATTCTTACTCGCGTGACACCCGCAGCACTTCCTCGATGCTGGTCATACCGGCATGCACCCAGCGCAATCCGTCGTCGCGCAGACTGGTCATGCCTTGGGAACG
>JBGPGJ010000139.1:0-5546 GCA_041483795.1 Sulfurifustaceae bacterium | reverse complement strand
GCATGTGCGGGTTCCGCAAGCAAAGCCAGCCGCGGTGCTGAAGTTTCTCATGCGCGAGCACAATATTCGGCAATCCGATCTTCCCGAGATTGGGAGCCAGGGTGTCGTGTCGGAAGTGATGGCGGGGAAGCGCGATCTGAATACCCGACAGATCAAGCGACTTGCCAAACGGTTCGGTGTTTCCGCAGCCGTATTCATATAGGGTAAGCCCTCGCGGGGATGACGACCTGCCCGCGATACGCGGGCCTATTCCTCCGGATCATATCCAAGGTTGGGCGCTAACCAACGCTCGACCGTTTTGATATCCATCCCTTTCCGCGTCGCATAATCCTCAACCTGATCTTTGCCAAGGGAACCGACGGCAAAGTAAGTCGATCCGGATACGCAATGGACGGCCAATGCCACCGAGCCGATCTCAGCGTATCAGGACTTAAAGCGTTCGATTGACTCGAGTTGGCGCTTGCCGTGGATGACGGCGACGATTAGTACGTGCTTGTCTTGCACGCGATAGATCATGCGATAGCTGTAAAGGAAGCACTCGCGGTGTGTGGAAGGGAGTTCGGGGACGTTGCGGCCGCGCAGCGGAAACTGCATCAATCGTCGTGAAGCGGCAATGAGTTCTTCAACCACTTTTTGCGCGTAGACGGGGGAGTCTTTGCGGATGTAAGCGGCGATCTCTTCGATGTCTTCAACGGCTTCGGGCGACCACCTTATCTGGTAATCCATTTACGCAGCCGCGCCTCCACCTCATCCTGAGTCAAGGTGCCTTCGGTTTCGGCTCGTGTCTCACCGCGGCGGATTTTCTCCAGCACGTACAAGTGATACTGGATATCTTCGACCGTGGCATCGTCCGGTAGCTGATCCAGCAATTCGCGCACTTCTTGCTTGGCGGTCTGCATCGGCAGGTATCGTCCCGAATTGAACTCCCTTAAGTTTACTCTCTCGGTAATATTTCGTCAGTGGCGTCCTCGACGGGTCGACGCTAGCGACTTACTCCACGGTGGCATTGAAGACCAGCCGCACGAGGATTTGCGGCTAGCGGTTGCGTCGCTCAGCGCGGACTTCCTCGACAATCTCCTGCTCGATCTCCGGCGTGAGTTCTTCTCGCGGCATGCGTGCCCACGTCTGACGCAATTTCTCGCCGGCCTGCTTCTTCAATTGCTCGCGCAGCATGGTTCGCAGGGCTTTCGGCTCCAGCAGTCCAGCTTCTTAGCCTGTTTGGCGAGGCTATCGGGCAATTCAAGCTTTATGTTGAGTCGGGTCATGGTGTCGTCCTGTCAATGCCGACGGATATGAACCAAGCATACCACACGACCGCAATTGTTCCCGCCGGGGCGCACAAAACGTCATGCGCGCCCGTTCGACGGCGCGACTGTCCACCGGACACTCGCGACAACTCCGTCTCACCTCCCGAAGGAAGAGGGGACAAATCATTCTTCCGGGTCGTAGCCGAGATTGGGCGCGAGCCATCGCTCCGCGACGGCGAGCTCCATACCCTTACGCCGCGCGTAGTCTTCCACCTGATCCTTGCCAAGTTGCCCGACGGCAAAGTAAGTCGAATCCGGATGCGAGAAATAAAGCCCGGATACGGCAGCCGCCGGCCACATGGCGAAGCTTTCGGTGAGCACTACTTGCGTATGGCGCGTGGCCTCGATCAGCTCGAACAGCGCCGTCTTTTCGGTATGGTCCGGGCACGCGGGATAGCCAGGCGCCGGGCGGATACCGCGGTACTCCTCGCGCACGAACGCCTCGCTATTTAAGTTCTCGTCCGGCGCATAACGCCAGAATTCTTTACGCACACGCTCATGCAGGCGCTCGGCAAACGCCTCGGCGAGCCGGTCGGCCAGCGCCTTGACCATGATCGCGCGGTAGTCGTCGTGCGCGGCCTGGTATTTTTTCGCCAGCTCGTCCGCGCCGAGTCCGGTGGTGACGACGAAGGCGCCGACGTAATCCTTGAGTCCCGTTTCCTTGGGCGCGACAAAGTCGGCGAGCGCACGGTTGAATTTGCCCGGTGGCTTTTCGTCTTGCTGACGCAGGCTGTGAAACACCTTATATACCTGTTTGCGTGTGTCGTCCGTATAGACCTCGACGTCGTCGCCGACGCTGTTGGCCGCGAACAAGCCGATGACGCCGTTGGCGCGCAATTTCTTTCCGGCAACGAGTTCCTTCAGCATCGTCTGCGCGTCGTTAAATAGCCGTGTGGCTTCGACGCCGACAACGGAATCGGAGAGGATCGCCGGATAACGGCCCGACAGTTCCCAGGTCTGGAAGAACGGCGTCCAGTCTATGTAACGCACGAGTTCTTCGAGCGGATAATTCGGCAACGGTTGCACGCCGAGCCGCGGCGGAGCGGGCGGTGTGTAGCCGGTCCAGTCGATCTTGGTTCTGTTTTTGCGCGCCTCGGCGAGCGACAGCAGCCGCACCGACGATTTCTTGTTCGCGTGTCGTTTGCGAACTTCGTCGTATTCGCTTTTCACCTTCGCGACAAAGTCGGGTTTCTGTTTGTCGCTGAGCAGGCTCGAGGCCACGGTCACGCTGCGCGAGGCGTCCTTTACCCAGATCGTCGGGTGTCCGTAGTTCGGCGCGATCTTGACCGCCGTGTGCACGCGTGAGGTCGTCGCGCCGCCGATGAGCAGCGGAACGCTGAAACCCTCGCGTTGCAGTTCTTTCGCGAGATGCGCCATCTCGTCGAGCGAGGGCGTGATCAAGCCGGAGAGCCCGATGATGTCCACCTTCTTCGCGCGCGCGACCTCGATGATCTTCGCCGCCGGCACCATGACACCGAGGTCAATGACCTCGTAGTTGTTGCAGGCGAGGACGACGCCGACGATGTTCTTGCCGATGTCGTGCACGTCGCCCTTGACGGTCGCCATGAGAATGCGGCCTTTGGCGCGCGTGTCGGCGGTTTTCTCGGCCTCGATGAAGGGAGTGAGATAGGCCACGGCCTTTTTCATCACGCGCGCGCTCTTCACGACTTGCGGCAGGAACATCTTGCCGGCGCCGAACAGATCGCCGACGACGTTCATGCCATCCATGAGCGGGCCTTCGATCACCTGAATCGGACGCTCGAATTGCTTACGCGTTTCTTCTGTATCCTGCTCGACGTATTCGTCTATGCCATGCACGAGCGCGTGCGTGAGCCGTTCCCTGGCCGAGCCTTCGCGCCACGCGAGGTCGGGGCCCTTGGCCTGTTCGCCCTTACCGGCGTATTTGGGTGCAATCTCGAGCAGGCGTTCGGTGGCATCCGGACGGCGATTGAGAATCACGTCTTCCACGCGTTCGCGCAACTCCGCCGGAATGTCTTCGTACACCGGTAACACACCGGCGTTGACGATGCCCATCGTCATACCGGCTTTGATCGCGTGGAAGAGGAACACCGAGTGGATCGCCTCGCGCACCGGGTTGTTACCGCGAAAGGAGAACGAGACGTTCGAGACTCCGCCCGAGATGTGCGCCAGCGGTAGGCGTCGGCGCAGTTCGCGCGTGGCCTCGATGAAATCCACGGCGTAGTTGTTATGCTCGGCGATACCGGTCGCGACCGCGAAGATGTTCGGATCGAAGATGATGTCCGAAGGCTGAAAGCCGGCCTTTTCCGTGAGCAACTTGTAAGCCCGCTCGCAAATGGCGACCTTGCGTTCCTTGGTGTCGGCCTGGCCCTGCTCGTCGAAGGCCATCACCACGGTCGCGGCGCCGTAGCGATGTACCGCGCGCGCCTGTTCGAGGAACTTTTCCTCGCCTTCCTTGAGCGAGATCGAGTTCACGACCGGCTTGCCCGGAATGCATTTCAGGCCGGCCTCGATGACGTTCCATTTCGAGGAATCCACCATCATGGGTACGCGCGAAATGCCGGGATCGGCGACGACCAGATTGACGAAGGTGTTCATCGCCTTTTCGCCGTCGAGCATGGCCTCGTCCATGTTGATGTCCAGGATCTGCGCGCCGCTTTCGACCTGCTGACGGGCAACACCGGTCGCTTTCTCGTATTCGTTATTCAGAACGAGTTTCTTGAACGCCGCCGAACCGGTGACGTTGGTGCGCTCGCCGACGTTGACGAACAGCGTCTCCGGTCCGATGTTGAACGGTTCGTTACCGGCGAGCCGGAGTCGCGGTTCGATCTTCGGGACGCGACGCGGGCGAATGGCGCCGACCGCGTCAGCGATGGCCTTGATATGGGTCGGTGTCGTGCCGCAGCAGCCACCGACGATATTAAGGAAGCCTTGTTCCGCCCAGTCGCGGATTTCCTTCGCCATGAACTCGGGTGTGTCGTCGTAACCGCCGAAGGCATTGGGCAGGCCGGCGTTCGGATGCGTGCTGACGTGCACATTGGATACGCGTGCGAGGTCTTCGATGTGCTGACGTAACTGTGTAACGCCCAGGGCGCAGTTCAGGCCGACGGACAGGGGATTGGCGTGCGCGACCGCATTCCAGAACGCCTCGACGTTCTGACCCGAGAGCGTGCGTCCGCTCATGTCGGCGATAGTGCCGGAGATCATGATTGGAACACGGATGCCGTGGCGCTCGAAGTAGCGGTCCATGGCGTACAGCGCGGCCTTGCAGTTCAGGGTGTCGATCTGGGTTTCGACGAGGAGCAGATCCGCGCCCCCGTCCAGCAGCCCCCGTACGGATTCCGTGTACGCCGCCACGAGTTGGTCGAAGGTGACGTTGCGCACGCTCGGGTTGCTGACGTCCGTGACGACGGACGCGGAGCGCGTGGTCGGACCCATGGCGCCGGCGACGAAGCGGGGACGCTGCGGATCCTTGCGCTCGAACTCATCGGCGACCGCGCGCGCCAGACGCGCCGCGTCGCGACCGATCTCGTAGACCAATGACTCCATGCCGTAATCGGCCATGGAGATGGCGTTCGTGTTGAACGTGTTAGTCTCGATGATGTCCGCGCCGACGTCGAGGAAAGCCGCGTGAATATCGCGGATGATCTTCGGTTGCGTCAGCACCAACAGGTCGTTGTTGCCCTTGAGCTCGGTGGCGTAATCCTTAAAGCGCTCGCCGCGATAGTCGGCCTCCGCGAGCTGGTAGCGCTGGATCATGGTGCCCATGGCGCCGTCCAGCACCAGAATGCGGGAAGCGAGCAGCTTATCGAGGCGCGCCAGGCGCTCGATGCGCGGTGAGTCCAGGGAAGCGGTCACGAGTCCGGATTTATCAGTAAAAACGTATCGTTACCGGACAAAGTGTACACAAAATCGAGCTAAAGGATTAGTTTTCGTCGCTCGGAGAGCGACGCGCGAGCCCGAGACCCACCAAGCGCTGGATGAATTCCTCGTAGTTCATCCCGGCCTTGACCGCCGAGAGGGCGCAGTCCTCGTCGCGTGCGATACCGGGATTGGGATTGGCTTCGAGGACGTAGATTTTGTTGTCTGGTGTGAGGCGTAGGTCCAGGCGGGCGTAACCGTTCATGTCGAGCACGCGATAGATGCGTTTGCACAAACGCATGATTTTCTCTTCCATTCCATTCGGTAGGTGACGTGCGAACTGGTACTCGATACCCCAACGCTTGCGATAGTCCTCGTTCCATTTGACGCGATAGGTGG
>JBGPGJ010000138.1:0-5558 GCA_041483795.1 Sulfurifustaceae bacterium | reverse complement strand
GCCCAGACCACGCAAGCACGAATCGTACGCGAGCAGGCAGTAGCCGAACGCCACGCCCAAATTGCGCAGCACCGTGGAGTCGGTGAGGTCGCGCTGGAAGCGCGAGATCGGCAGTTTCGCCGCGAAGTGTTCGAGCAGCGCGTTGGCTACGCCAAGGTTGCCCTCGGAGTTCTCAAAGTCTATCGGGTTTACTTTGTGCGGCATGGTCGAGGAGCCAACTTCGCCTTGCACGACCTTCTGTCGGAAGTAGCCGAGCGAGATGTAACCCCATAGGTCGCGGTCGAGATCCGTGAGGATGGTATTGAAGCGCGCCAAGGCCTGCGAAAGTTCGGCGACGTAATCGTGCGGTTCGATCTGTGTCGTATAGGGATTCCACGTGAGCCCCAAGCCTTCGACGAAGGATTTCGCGAGTGCCGGCCAGTCTACGTCGGGATACGCGACGAGGTGGGCGTTGTAGTTACCGACCGCGCCGTTGATTTTGCCAAGGAGTTGAACCGTCATTGCTTGATCGCGCGCGCGTTTTAGGCGATACACGACGTTCGCGATTTCCTTGCCGAGCGTGGTCGGCGAAGCCGGCTGACCGTGGGTGCGCGCAAGCATCGGTTGTTCGGCGTAGCGCGCGGTCATTTCCTCGAGTGTCGAAATCAATTGATCCATCGCGGGCTTCAACACCGCATCGCGGCCTTCCTTAAGCATCAGCCCGTAAGCGAGGTTGTTTATGTCCTCGGAGGTACAGGCGAAGTGGATGAATTCGGCGGTGCGCGCAAGTTCCGCATTGCCGCGTGTCTTTTCTTTCAGGTAATACTCGATCGCCTTCACGTCATGATTGGTCGTGGCCTCGATCTCCTTGACGCGTGCCGCTTCTTGTTCAGTAAAGCTCGCGACGAGGTTGTCGAGTAATTTGCGCGTCGCGGCCGAAAACGGCGGCACCTCGGCGATACCGGAGCAGTCGGCGAGCGCGATAAGCCAGCGTACTTCGACCGATACGCGCAGGCGCATGAGCCCGTATTCACTGAAATATGCCCGTAGCGCCACGGTTTTATGGGCGTAGCGACCGTCGAGGGGGGAGAGGGCGGTAAGGGGGGAAAGCAACAGCGCAGGCGGGTTAGGTTTCATTATTATCTCAAGACGAACGGAGCGAAGCTCTATTCATATCTCAAGACGAACGAAGTAGGGCTTCATTCTTAAACTTTGTACCGACAAAGACATTGTCGGGCTTCATTTTCGCGCGTGCGTCGGATATGGAGGATTCAGGGCGTCATTCTACCAGATCGTGGCATCCACCGCGCTTAAGCGGCAGTCGCTTTTCCAGTCGTCGCCGTTAGCAATCCGTAAGTCGCAAAATACCTGTTGTTAAGGAATAAATTACCTATATTTTGGATTTAGCCATTTCACTAACGTAATTTCGATAAATCGGTTGTAAGAGGGGCAGGCGCTTTTCACTCGATCTGCCCTCGGGGTGGGAATACGGATGTATCAGCGGAATCTTCGGCGAGCCGAATGATGCTGCGGTGCACGTAACCACCTCAGAACATGTCGCTCCGAGAACGCTGGTACAGAAAGCCAGTCTGGTATGGAAGACCAGTTCGAGGAGGAAATCATGTCAATTCAATCTGTATCCCTCTTTTTAAAACGTAAATTCGTCACCCTGGCTGTAACGGTTGTCCCATTGGCGTTGCTCTTGGTGAACGTGCCTGACGCGTATTCATTTTTCTTCGTCGCCCGCGATCCGGGTGTTCGGGGCGGAGCCCCCGGCGCCGGCGGTACCATTGCCGGTTTGAGCGCCAACGAAGCCGCGTTTTTTCAGGCCGGCCAGGCCGACTTTAAGGAAGCGGAAGGCGTCGGCGACGGATTGGGGCCGCGCTTCAATCTCGATAGCTGCGGTGGTTGCCATCTCCAGCCGGCCATCGGCGGCACGAGCCCGGCGGTTAACCCGCAGGTCGCGCTGGCGACCGCGTTCGGGGCACGCAATACGGTGCCCTCGTTCGTCACGCACGACGGGCCGATTCGGGAAGCGCGCTTCAAGCGCAAGGCCGACGGCACGCCGGACGGTGGAGTCCACGCCCTGTTTGTCATCAACGGCCGCGTTGACGGCACCGGCGATGCCAGAGGTTGCAACATCGTCCAGGACAATTTCGCGGCGCAGGTTGCGGCCAACAACGTCATCTTCCGTATTCCCACGCCGACCTTCGGCGCTGGACTGATTGAGCTTATTCCGGACGTGCAGATCGCGGCCAACGCGGCGGCCAATGCTCACGTGAAGCTGTCGCTGGGAATCTTCGGACACTTCAACCATGTCTCGGCCGATCCCAACTTCAACGGCAACGACGGCACGATCGCCCGGTTTGGCTGGAAGGCGCAGAACAAGTCGCTGCTGCTCTTCTCCGGTGAGGCCTATAACGTCGAGATGGGCATCACCAACGAGCTGTTCCAAACCGAGCGCGACGAGACCGCGAGATGCCAGTTCGCGACGCTGCCGAATAATGTTACCGACGTGAACGCGGCGGGCGGAACAGCCACGGTCGGCGCCATTGAGAAGTTCTCGTTCTTCATGCGTTTCCTGGACGCGCCGGTACCGTCGGCCGCCACGCCGGGCGGTTCGGCTTCGATTGCACGGGGTAAGCGGAATTTTAGCGACATAGGGTGCGCGCTGTGCCACACGCCGTCGTTCACCACGGGCAATACGACCGTGGCGGCGTTGCGTAACAAGCAGGTGAATCTGTACTCGGATCTGGCACTGCACGCCATGGGTCCGGGGCTCGCCGACGACATCTTACAGGGTCAGGCAGCAGGCGATGAGTTCCGCAGTGCGCCGCTGTGGGGTCTCGGTCAGCGAATCTTCTTGCTGCACGATGGCCGCACCACCGATCTCGTACATGCGATCCAAGCTCACAAGAGCGCGGGCAATTTAAAGTTCGGGCCGTCGGAGGCCAATAAGGTCGTCGACAACTTCAACAGCCTGAGCGAGACCTCGAAGCAGGACGTTTTCAACTTCCTGCGCTCGCTGTAGAGATATCGAACGACATCGCCGCGGAGGGTTTATACCCTCCGCGGCATTTTTTTGTCTGGAAGCACCGACGTTCAGCAGGTCAGCGCGCGCTCGGTCTGCGCTCGTGCCGCGGAGAACGCCTGATCGATGGCGCCCCCGCCCAAACACTCCTCGCCATCGTAGAACACCACCGACTGGCCCGGCGTGACGGCACGTTGGGGCGTGTCGAATTCGACTCGTATCCCATGGTTGGTGAACTCAATAAGCGTGCATGGTTGATCCGGTTGACGATAACGCGTCTTGGCACTGAGTCGCCCGCCGCTCGGCGGTGTGCCACCGATCCAGTGCAGCTTCGACGCAGTCAGACTGCGACTGTAGAGTGCCGGATGATCTTCGCCCTGTGCCACATAGAGCACGTTGCATTCCAGATTTTTGCCGACGACGTACCACGGTTTGCCCGGCCCGCCGATACCGAGGCCGTGGCGTTGGCCGACGGTGTAGTACATCACACCATCGTGGCGGCCTTTGAGTTCGTCGTTGAGCGTGCAAATCTCACCTGGTTGTGCCGGCAGATAGCGTGCGAGAAATTCCTTAAAGTCGCGCTCGCCAATGAAGCAGATCCCGGTTGAGTCCTTGCGGCCGTGGTTCGGCAGGCCGGCCGCGCGCGCGATGCGCCGCACTTCGGTTTTCGCCAGCTCGCCGAGGGGAAACAGCGCCTTCGACAGTTCGTTCTGACCGATGGCGTGCAGAAAATAGCTCTGGTCTTTGGCGTCGTCGCGCGCTTTCAGTAAGCGCAAGCGTCCGCCGGTATCCTCGATGCGCGCATAGTGGCCGGTCGCGATGCGTTCGGCGCCGAGTGCGAGCGCGTGCTCGAGGAAGGCTTTGAACTTGATTTCTTGATTACACAACACGTCTGGATTGGGCGTGCGTCCGGCGCGGAGCTCGTCGAGAAAATATGCAAACACATGATCCCAGTATTCGGTCGCGAAATTTACCGTGCGTAGCGGAATGCCGACGCATTCGCACGTCGCGCGCGCAGCCTCGAGGTCCTCGGCCGCACTGCAATGCTCGGCGGTGTCGTCCTCTTCCCAGTTTTTCATGAACAGGCCCGTGATCTCGTGCCCCCGTTGCTTGAGCAGCAGGGCTGCCACGGCGGAGTCCACGCCTCCAGAGACACCAACGACGATCTTCATGGGCTCACCGCTGCGCTGATGTCGGAATCTGCGTGTCGACGATAGCGCCGAGATCCTTGAGCAAGTCGAGCGGGTAGTGCTGACCGGCGAGGAAATCGTTCAAGCAGCGCTCGATCAAGGGGCTACGATGGCGTGCGCGTTCGGCGCGAATCTCCGTCGCCGTCATCCACACCGTGCGCACGATGCCGTGGTCGAGTTTGCGTTCCGGCTCGTGGCGCAGCGCCTGACCGATAAAGGCAAAGCGAAGATAGGTGGTGCGTTTGGCCAGATGCGGCCAGCGGTAGACACCGAGCAGGGCTTGCGGCTCGAAATGCCAAGCGGTTTCTTCGAGGGTCTCGCGCACTACGGCGTTGAGCAGCGATTCACCTTCGTCGAGATGCCCTGCCGGCTGGTTCAACACCACGCTGCCTTCGGCCTCTTCCTCGACGAGAAGAAATTTTCCGTCGCGCTCGGCAATCGCGGCCACCACGACATTCGGTTTCCAGATCATGATGGGTAAGTTTACCGCACGGCACCAAAAGGGTGCAGCGACTCACGAAATTTCAATACGAGTTATTAATTGCAATGCGTCCAGGACGAAAAATGGCCGCGCACTACGACCCCGAGCGGCGCTGATTTAACGGCAAAAAGCGGGTTTTTGAGCGCTGCAGTGCCAACCCGGACCGCCCGCGCAATACAGATCCAATAGAGTGTATTGATATATTTTCTTTCACGCTACGCAAAATCGCCTTTACACTTCGTGGCAGTTCAAATCATCCAATTCCGGAGATTTTAATGAGCAACGAAGCAGAAGCCGCGAAACTCGAGAAGGACTGGGCGACAAACCCGCGCTGGAAAGGTATTACGCGGGGCTACAAGGCCGACGAAGTACTACGCCTGCGCGGCTCGGTCCAGATTGAGCACACGCTCGCTCGACGCGGCGCCGAGAGGCTGTGGCAACTGTTGCACCAAGAGCCGTTCGTAAGCGCCCTCGGCGCACTGACCGGCAACCAGGCGATGCAGCAGGTCAAGGCCGGTCTCAAGTCCATTTACCTCTCCGGTTGGCAAGTCGCGGGTGACGCCAACCTGGCGGGCGAGATGTATCCCGATCAGTCGCTTTATCCGGCCAACTCGGTACCGGCGGTGGTTCGTAACATCAACAACACCTTGCAACGCTGCGACCAGATCCAGTGGATGGAAGGCAAGCGCCCCGGCGATAAAGATTACATCGATTACTTCGCCCCCATTTTTGCCGATGCCGAAGCCGGATTCGGCGGCGTATTGAACGCCTTCGAGCTGATGAAGGCGATGATCGAGGCGGGCGCCGCGGGCGTGCACTTCGAAGACCAACTGGCTTCCGTGAAGAAGTGCGGGCACATGGGTGGAAAGGTGTTGGT
>JBGPGJ010000137.1:0-5624 GCA_041483795.1 Sulfurifustaceae bacterium | reverse complement strand
CACTGCCCCGAGGTACTCGCGTTCGAGTGTGTGCATACGACCCCGGGGCCAGTCCCTGCCTCACGGAAAAAGGGCTCAAGCTGATGCATGCGTGGCTCCTGGGGTAAATAGTACGGGCCTAACGATGATTAATCGACTCAACCACCGTGCCCGCAAGAAATCCATCGGCCCATGGGCGTGCTCCACCAGCTGGGTGACTTGCGTGATGACGAAGACGAAAACCAGATCGAAGAACAACTCGATCGACGAAACGCCCACGGGATTCTAGTGCACGGACGCGGTCATGAGCTAGTCATGAAATTGCGAGTAAATCAGCCGCGGCGATCTTTGCGTCGTTCGGCTAGTTGCTCGATGAGCGTCTTCCGCGGCTTCGTTCCCATGTGTTGCCGCACATAGTTGAGTACGCTGTCATCGCGCGCATAAACGAACTTTACCGCGCGCCCAGCTATAAATCGATTGATCGCTTCAACCTGTTCGGCGGGCTCACGTTCCTCGACCATTCTCTGCGTCTCAACGTCGTTGACCGCCACGAACATCGCTTTGGGGCCGATGGGCATGAACAAGAAGGCGTTTTGCTCGGTTAGCGTCCAAGACATGACGACAGGACGGTCGGACGTCAGAAACTCCCCTGCGTCGGATGTGATGCGTCTCACCATCCATCGCATGTTGTTCAGCAATTTGCCGATCTTCCGATGATCGATAAGGCGAGGCGCAAGCGATATCGCCCACCGCTCGACATCCTCTGGATCACGCTGAGCCAGGTATTCCTCTAGCGTTGCCGGGTCGTTAGGTCCTCTCTCGTTCACGTACTTCGCTTCCAGTTCCGGAATACTCTGCGCCCATTCTTCGGCTATTCCGCTCTTTAGGGCCGCAACGTCTTCGGGCGTTCGCATCAAGAGCGACATGACAAAGCGCGACCACGCGCTTCTTGGTTGTGAGTCCCGTGTAATCCTCGAGTCGTCGTTTTCTAACATCGCCAGAGCCTCGGCTGCGAGTGAATCGAGACGCTGCATAAAGCCCTGTTCGATTTCCTGCGCCTTCCCCGATGGAAGGCCCGGCAGTTCATAGAGACGTTCAACGTAGCCCGTTTGCGCGGGATATTTGCGGTGCGAGACGATTTCCTTATGGGGTCGACTGAACTGGCATAGCCGCCCGTCTTCGCCCGTCCAGCGCTTTAGATAGAAAACTGGCAGATGATGGTGCTTGAGCGGGATTGACATGTTTTTCATCTAGCACGCTGTTCGAGCCGTGAGACGCACCGAGAAGTCGGTACCCAAAGCGGACATTCGCCTAGCTCCCCCACCTGCCAGATTTGTGGTCCCGTGCATGTGAGCTACGCGTCGCCGAAGGCCTCCTTACTTAAGGAGGCCTTCGAGTGTCCGCAATTCGTTAGAGACTAGTTCACATACATGCTTGAAGTGGCCTGCGAAGGTTTCATGCTGTGTCAACGCGTCCTGCACCAATTGCTCGGCCTCACTGCCACCAGAATGGCCTTTCAATTTTGAGCGTATGCGTTGAACGGTCCGCAAACCTAGCAACTGCTGAGTATCTTCTGACTCATTGCCTTGATTGAGCAACTTCTCGAGCAATGCAATGCTCTGCTCCTTCTGATCGTAGGATACGTGCGCCACGTCCAGTCTTGCCCGGATAACTCTCACGACGAAGCCTTCAACAACGAGCTTCGATAGGTCCATGAAAGCCTCGCTCCACTCGTCACGACTTGTTGTCAGCGGCGTGCTCACGCGTTCAAGAAGCTCTTCGTCGTGAAGCGTCCACCACGAAACATCTCTATCGTGCCAACTCCGGATGATCGACAAGACTTCTCTCAACGGGTCCTTGAAGAGTGAAAACTCGCCTCTGAAATCGTTGGTGATAGCGCGCTGAGAAATCCCGGCCTTGGGCTCCTCATTGTATGAGGCCCAATGCAACTGCTCCGAGTGCGGAAGATCACGTAGGTAACAAATATAAGCATGCACCTGACCAGCATCGTTCACATCGAATCCTCTTAGGCTCCACGCCGATCGGCACCGGACGTCCCGTTCACCCACTTTATATTTATCGCGATCACCTTTGTATTTGAGCAGAACCTCGGGTCGGAAGAATGCTGGGGACAGCTCAAAAGGCAGCGTGTTTTTGTGTGCCTCAAAGTAGTTTGTCGTAGCGCTCGGGTCGGTCGAAATCCTTGCGATACGATTGTTCCGCCAATCGTGGGCGATGAACTCTACATACCCCCTATTGCGCCTACCCATCCATTCGTTCTGTATATCAGTGAAAACGGTCTTGTCCGAGCGGCGCGGACGAATGATTTGTACGCCACGTGTGTAAGCGGCGTGTCCGGGATCGATCTTCTGTCGGTAAAAGAACTGGTCGGATTCACGGATCACTTGCTCTGGCCCGTCCGGCCATTTTGTGAAGGTGTTCCGGCGAAGCAAAGTGAGGTCAAACATTCGCACGAGAGACGAGTTGGAAGCTGCCAGATATTCTTCCAGCGGTCCCCATTTAAATGAGACGAGGGTGACGTCACCCTGCTTTTCTTGGCGAGTTGTGACGGAAACAAGATGATCGAGGTCGCCGTTTTGATCAAAGCGACAGTAAGCACGATGCTCGGGCCGCCAGTGAATCCCTGCGAGATGCGAGTATTCCTGGTGGAGTTCAAAGTACGTCCGATCAGAGCCAGTCCAGCCCTCGAATGTCCTGCCGAAAATCAGTTGCACCCCTCCATCCAGCGTCTTAGCACCGGTCGAATGCGCGCTGCGTTCCACCCATATTCCGTCGCGGCCGCCACCTGAGACATAGCTAGCGATCGATGTGTAGGGGCTGCAGCTCCATTTCAGCAGGTCTTCTTGGTCGATTGGCGAGAGCCGGTCGTTCGATACGACAATGGCATGGACAAACGTATATTCGCCCGACGCGAATATTGCGAGCTCGTCCGAGCGCGCGTTTTCACGCAAGAGCTCAAGATGCCCTCCTGCTTCAATCCACATGGAGAACTTTTTAGGCTCGGACGGCGGATCATCTAGCTTGGCAATATCCTCAAGGAGCTTTTTGTGCTCGTAGCTGGACAAGAACCCTCCTTAGCAAACAAATACGGCTGCATCAAACGCGGTTGACGGAGTACACATCTTCAACCTATTGTTGAGATGACGCTTCCACTTCCGGCGCGCCCCATCTCTCTTGCATTCTGGCATGTAGCGTCAAGCGCACTATATTAGCCACTTCGACTTCACTCGCGAATTGCTCGCGCATGGGGCTGGGTAGAATCTGCGACGCAGCTTCGACAAGCGCCATCAGAGCCAGTTGGCTCGATGCTTCAAGCGAAAAACACAGCGCCCATTGCCCGTGCGGCGACATGTCAGGCCCAATCCGCAGCGTTCCCCCATTGGGCCAATCGCGAGGATGATGGAACGACAGCCACGCCGGGCTTGCGTGCTTAAACGCATTTAGTCGGCGATACACCTCGTATTCTGTGTCAGCTTGCTCTAACGCGATTGAGTGGCGTGTTAGGTATCGCTTAATTGCTGTCCGCACGTCCATTCCTTCGGATAAGTGTTCTTGTGCAATCCACGCCTTCGCGGCCTGTTCATCTCCGCATAGGTAGGCCGCAGTCCAACAGAACTCAAAAAGCGACGCGGCGTGTCCGCACGCGTCGGGGCCGTAAGCGTTTTGCGCATCTTCCTGGATTCGTCTGAGGGCATTGGCGATCCGACCTAAAAGTAAGAGCGCGGCATATTCGCATGCCGACAGGGAGTTCAACTCTCGGGCATGGAAGTGGACGTTGAATCGGACGACCAGATTGTAGGTCAGCTCCAGAAGCTCAAAAAAATCCCCGTGTTTCCGCCGAACTCGTCGACGCGCATCCCGTTCAGCCGCCTGCACGCTGCCGCGTGGGTAAAGATAGTGGGCGGCATGTCCCAACAGCGAGATCGCCTGGAGCCGAATAAACAATAGCCAACGGTTCATTTAGCGCCCTGGGGCGATTCTAAGCGTAAAGATTTAACAACCCGTCCATTCCCACGTAATCAAAACAGTAGGTCGCTTTTTCGCGCACCACCGGTTTGGCGTGATACGCGATAGAAATGCCAGCTTCCGCCATCATCGCAAGATCGTTCGCGCCGTCGCCGAAGGCGATGACCTGATCGCGCGTGAGGCGCGGTCAACCAATCAACTTAAGAAACTCCTTCTCATTCAACATCGTCACACCCAATTCCTTCGCTTTGTCCGCCTTCGAGCCGGCTTCTTCGCCCACGACCACATAACTCGTTTTCTTCGAGACACTGCCGCTCACCGTGGCGCCGAGCGCCTGCAATCGATCCTTGGCTTGATCGCGCGTCATGGAGGTGAGCGTTCCGGTCAACACGAACGATTTTCCCGCGAGCGGCGACTCGCCTAGCGCGCGGCGTTTGACCTTGGGCCAATGGATGCCGGCCGCGCGCAGTTTCTTGATTACTTCGCGGTTTTGCTTCTGACGAAAGAAGGCGTGAATCTCCTCGGCCAGGGCGGGGCCGATGTTGGGCACGGTTTGGAGTGTTTCGCGATCGGCTTCCATGATCGGATCGAGATCGCCGAAGTGGGTCGCCAACTGCTGGGCGGTGGCCTCGCCGACTTCTGGGATGCCGAGCGCGTGCAGAAAGCGCGCGAGCGTGATGTCCTTGGTCTTTTCGATTTGCGCCAGCAGATTTTCCGCTGACTTCTCGCCCATGCGTTCTAGCTCGGCGAGTGGGTCTTGTTTTAGGCGATAGAGATCGGCGACGGTTTTCACTATCCCCTTCTCCACCAACTGCTCGACCAGTTTGTCGCCCAGGCCTTGAATATCCATCGCGTGGCGCGAGGCGAAGTGCAGGATCGCGCCCATGCGCTGCGCCGGGCAATAAAGCCCGCCCATGCACCGATGCGCGACCTCGCCTTCCTCGCGCATCACTTGCGAGCTGCAAACCGGACATTTATTCGGCATGCGCCACTTGCGCGCATTCGCCGGACGCTTATCCTTGATCACGCCGACCACTTCCGGAATCACGTCGCCGGCGCGACGCACGATCACGGTGTCGCCGATGCGCACGTCCTTGCGCTTGACCTCGTCGATGTTGTGCAGAGTGGCGTTACTCACGGTCACGCCGCTCAGTTGCACCGGTTTGAGTTTCGCGACTGGTGTGATAACGCCCGTTCGACCGACCGAGGCCAGAATGTCTTCGACCACGGTGGTTTCCTCGTGCGCCGGCAGCTTGTGCGCCAAGGCCCAGCGCGGCGCGCGCGCGGTGAACCCAAGCAGCTCGCGCGCGTGCAAGTCGTCAACCTTGTACACGACTCCGTCGATCTCGAACGGCAGCGCCGCGCGCTGTTCGAGCATGCGCCGATAGTACGCCAGGCACGCCTCCGCCCCGGCCAGCGTTTGGAAAAATTCGGTTACGCGAAAACCCCAATCGCGCAGCCGGATCGTCGCCTCCGAATAGCGCCGCGCCACCGGCTCCGACGTCTCGCCCAACCCCCACGGGAAAAACCGCAATGGACGCTGGGCCGTGATTTTGGGATCGAGCTGCCGTAGCGCACCGGCGGCGGCGTTGCGTGGATTGGCGAATACCTTCTCGCCGCGCGCAAGCTGATCGTCGTTGAGCCGCTTGAAGTCCGCT
>JBGPGJ010000136.1:0-5670 GCA_041483795.1 Sulfurifustaceae bacterium | reverse complement strand
TTATTGTTAAGCGCATGATCCGTCACCATGCGCGAACCATCGGCCAGTTCGTAGACGTAGAGCCGCGTATCCTGGGCCCAGGTCGGGCCGATTGCCAACGTAAGAAGCGCCAGGGCACATAGCTGTCTTGTCGCTCTTTGTAAATGCTGCTTCATCGGGGTCTAACTCTCTGTCTCTGCGTTACAAATAAGCACAAGCCGTGCCATACCCGGGGCCGAGTACCCAGATGCAAGCTATTAAATCGAAACGAATTTTTCCGATTGAGGAAAACCGACCGTCGTCCAAGGACAGACGGGTTACCCGTTCGTTGACTCGAAGCGTCAGGAACGTCCAATCGAAAGTGTTGGTACAACGGAAACCGGTAGAACCAAAAAAGAACACCCACCACCGCCCGCGGCGTGGAAGATAGCGGCAAATTCCCCTTGGCGAACCGGGAGGACGAGGAGAAAACGGAATTCTTCGACACGCCGTGTTCCGAGCGCGCACAGCGGTTCTTCTGGTGAACGACTAAGGATCGTTGTCATATAGTTCCTCGCGCAAAGGGCAGGATCAGGGAGGATGGATTTTCCTATCGCTTTTGGGCGTCTCACGAGGGAAACAAATTGGCCAACCCTTTCCTGCTCTACGGTTCTTACGGTTTTACCGGCAATCTGGTACTCGAGCTGGCCTTGAGCCAGGGCCTGCGGCCGGTGCTCGGCGGTCGCGACGCCTCCGCCCTTGCCGAGCAAGCACGCGCGCAGCAACTCGAATACCGCGCGTTCGAACTGAATGACCGGGCCGCCGCGGCCAAACAGCTCGCCGGCGTCGGGGCGGTATTGAATTGTGCCGGCCCGTTCCACCGCACGGCGCTGCCGATGGTGCAGGCGTGCTTGCAAACCGGTACGCATTATTTGGATATCACCGGCGAGATACAGGTATTCGAGACGCTGGCGCGGCAGGACCGGGCGGCGCGGCAAGCGAACATCGTGCTGTTGCCGGGGAGCGGTTTTGACGTCGTCCCCACCGATTGCCTCGCCGCGCATTTAAAGTCGCGCCTAGCCGATGCGACCGAGCTGGTGTTGGCGTTTCAGGGATTGGGGCGCCTCTCGCGCGGCACGGCGACCACCATGATCGAGAACGTGAACCGGGGCGGAGCGGTGCGCCGCAACGGCGTCATCACCCCGGTGCCGGCCGCCTGGAAAACCCGGCAAATCGATTTCGGCAATGGGCCCGTCACGGTAACGACGATACCGTGGGGCGACGTGGCCACGGCCTTTTACAGCACCGGCATCGGCAATATCGAGGTTTACACGGCCGTCCCGCCTGCAACAATCCGGCAGATGCGCCTGACCCGTTACTTCGGCTGGCTGCTGGCCTTGCCGCCGGTGCAGGCGTATTTAAAAGGCAAGATCAACGCCGGGCCGCCGGGGCCGAGTGCGGAAAGCCGCAAGGAAACCTACAGCCTGGTGTGGGGTCAGGCCACGAACGGCGCTGGGCGCCGCGTCAGCGCGCGGCTGCGTACGCCAAATGGATATACCTTGACCGCGCTGACGGCGCTGCGCGCGACGCAAAAAGTGCTCACCGGCGAGGCCAAGCCTGGTTTCCAGACGCCGTCACTCGCATTTGGCAAGGATTTCGTTTTGCAGTTCGAAGGAGTAAAGCGCGAAGATCTCGACTAGCGGCATCTTGAAAAAGTCCATCTTAAGCCGGTTCGCTCCGCGCCGCGAGGATCTCCGCGATCAGATTGTCGATGCGGTCGATCGCCGCCTCGCCCTCGCGAAAACCGGTGAGCACGACGCGCCCGCCGATGGTCGCCACGTACAGCAGCAACGCGAGATCGCGCGCCTGCTCCTTGTTCGTCATCGCCTTGGCCAGCAACGATGCGCAGTGATCGATACGAGCGCGATCGACCTCGGCGACGATCTTGGCCGCGTACGTGTCCCGGCGCGCGAAATCGCGCACCGCGAGCTCGACCCGCATCTGCCGCGTGTTCCAAGCCGGCTCGCTCAAGACCAAGCGGAATATCCGGCGCAGCTCGGTTTCGGTGCCGTTCCCGCTCGCGCTCAGGTAAGCCAGCTCGGCCAGGCGGCGATCGCGCCAGCGATCGAGAAAACTGACAACGAGTTCCGCGTGGTCGTTGAAGTGCCAGTAGAAGCTGCCGCGGGTTACGCCGAGCTGCCTGGCCAGGGTCAGAACTCGCACTCTGTCGAAGCCGCCCTCGGCGATCGCGGCCCCGGCGGCGTCGAGCCAGGCATCCCGGGTGAGCTGCTCCTTGTCCGGCAGCTTATTTCGTAAGGTCGAGGCTTTTCGGTTGGCCATGAGTTTTGCGCTGTTCGGTTGACGCTGAATTTCAGATGCACTAGTGTATGGCATCTCAGTACATATGTGTATGGAGGCGGTACGCCCGCGCGTCGATTCGCTCCGTCTCGCCGCCCCAGGCCGGGTCTGTCCCCACCTCGGGCCCTAAAAACATCTTCGCCTAGCGATGCAGGAGTCATCATGAGTAGCACCCAGTATGAGTTGCACGGCAGGGTCGCGGTAATCAGCATCAACAACCCGCCGGTCAACGGCCTTGGGTACGACGTACGCCGCGGCATCGTCGATGGCATCAAACGCGCCGAAGCCGACGACAACGTCAAAGCGCTCGTCATCATCGGCAGCGACAAGCTTTTCTCCGGCGGCGCGGATATCCGCGAGTTCGGCACCCCGAAGATGCTGGCCGAGCCGAATCTGCACACCGTCATTAATTTTCTCGATACGGCGACGAAACCGGTTGTCGCCGCCATCGCTGGACCCTGCATGGGCGGCGGACTCGAACTGGCGCTCGCATGTCACTACCGCATCGCTAAACCCGACACGCAAGTCGCGCTGCCGGAAGTGAAGCTGGGCCTTCTGCCCGGCGCCGGCGGCACACAGCGGCTGCCGCGCGCCATCGGGCTCGAACCGGCGCTGAACCTGATCGTTTCCGGCGAGAGCGTGCCGGCCGGCATGTTCATGGGAGCCGCGCTGTTCGATCAGTTCTCCCAGGGCGAGCTGCTGAAGGACGCGCTGGCGCTTGCCGAAAAAGTCATCAAGGACAACATGCCGCTCAAGCGCGTGCGCGATCTCAAGGTGCAGCACGCCAAACCCGAAGCGTTCCTGCTGTGGGCACGCGCGGGCGTCGGCCAGATGGCGAAGAACTTTCCGGCGCCGTTGAAGTGTATCGATGCCGTCGAAGCCGCCGTCTACAAGAGCTTCGACGACGGGATGAAGGTCGAGCGCGACGCGTTCGCGCAATTGCTGATGAGCGACGAGTCCCGGGCGCTGCGCCACATTTTCTTCGCCGAGCGCGCAGCTTCGAAGATCGCCGACTTGCCGGAAGACACGAAGACGCGCGATATCAAGAAAGTCGGCGTAGTCGGCGCCGGCACGATGGGCAGCGGCATCACGGTCAACTTCCTCAACGCCGGCATACCGGTCGTCATTCTCGAAACCAAACAGGACGCGCTGGATCGGGGCGTGAAGTCCATTCGCAAGATTTACGACGACCGCGTCGCCAAAGGGAAACTCACGAAGGACAAAGCCGAACAGCGCGTGGGACTGCTCAAGCCGACGCTTTCGTATGACGATCTCAAGGACGTCGACCTCGTGATCGAGGCGGTGTTCGAAGAAATGAGCGTCAAGGAAGCCGTATTCAAGAAGCTCGACGAGATCTGCAAGCCCGGGGGCATTCTCGCCAGCAACACCTCGACGCTCGACATCAACAAGATCGCGAGCTTCACCAAGCGCCCACAGGACGTCATCGGCCTGCACTTCTTCAGCCCGGCCAACGTCATGCGGCTGCTCGAAGTCATCCGCGGCGCCAAGACCGCCAAAGACGTGCTGGCGACGTCGATGAAACTCGCGAAGACCATCAAGAAAACCGCCGTGCTTTCCGGTGTGTGCGACGGCTTCATCGGCAATCGCATGGTCGCGGTGTATGCCCGCGAAGCGCTCACGATGATGACCGAGGGCGCTTCGCCGCAGCAGGTGGATGGCGCCATCGAGAAGTTCGGCTTCGCCATGGGTCCGTTCAAGATGGCGGATCTTGCCGGGGGCGACATCGGCTGGGCCGTGCGCAAGCGCAAGTACGCCGAGAATCCGAACATGCCGAAGGCGCTGATCGCGGATCGCCTGTGCGAGATGGGCCGCTTCGGGCAGAAGACCGGGGCCGGCTACTACCACTATGAGCCCGGCAAACGCGACGCGCTGCACGATCCGATCATCGACCAAGTGATCGAGGAGTGCCGTAAAGCGTTGAACGTTACCCCGCGCAAAATCTCCGACCAGGAGATCGTGCAGCGCTGCGTCTTCGCGCTCGTCAACGAAGGCGCGCGGATTATCGAAGAAGGCATCGCGCAGCGCGCTTCCGACATCGATCTCGTGTATTTGATGGGCTACGGCTTCCCGATCCACCGCGGCGGCCCGATGCTCTATGCCGACATGGTGGGCCTGATGAACGTGGTGCGCTTCATGGAAGGCTTCGCGCGCAACCCCTATGTCGATCGCGCGTTCTGGAAACCGGCGTCGCTGCTCGCCAAGCTCGCGGCCGAAGGCAAGACGTTCAACTAGAAATATTTTCCCCCTCCCGTTCCCTCCCCCTCGCGGGGGTGGGTTAGGGCGGGGCAGGAGACACCGATGACTGACGTAGTGATCGTATCAACCGCTCGCACGGCGCTCGCCAAGTCCTGGCGCGGGGGCTTCAACATGACCCACGGCGCCACGCTCGCCGCGCACGTGATCAAGCACGCCGTCGAACGCGCCAAGATCGAGGGCGGCGAAGTGGACGACGTCATTTTCGGCTGCGGGCTGCCCGAAGGCTCGACTGGCAACGACGTGGCGCGTATGGCGGCGATCCGCGCCGGCCTGCCGGTGACCGTCGCCGGCGCGACGGTGAACCGCTTTTGCTCCTCGGGGCTGCAGACCATCGCCATGGCCGCGCAGCACATCATCGTCGACAAGGCGCCGATCATGGTGGCCGGCGGGGTGGAATCGATCTCCACCGTGCAAGCGAACGTCAACACCAAGTACATCCAGGAGGAGTGGCTGATGGAGCACAAGCCCGAGGTGTACTGGACCATGCTGCAGACCGCCGAGAACGTCGCCAAGCGCTACGAGATCCCCAAGGAGAAGCAGGATGAATACGGCGTGCGCAGTCAGCAGCGTGCGGCGGCGGCGCGCGAGGCGGGCAAGTTCAACGACGAGATCGTGCCCTTCGAGACCATCATGGGCGCGACCGACAAGGCGACCGGCGCGATGATCACGAAGAAAGTGACGGTGTCGCAGGACGAAGGCATTCGTCCCGATACGACGCTCGAAGGCGTTTCGAAGATTCGCTCCGCGGTGCCGGGCGGCGTCATTACCGCCGGCAACGCCAGCCAGTTCTCCGACGGCGCGTCGGCGTGCGTGCTCATGAGCGCGAAGGAAGCGCAGCGGCGCAATCTCAATCCGCTCGGCATCTTCCGCGGCTTCGCCGTTGCCGGCTGCGAGCCGGATGAAATGGGTATCGGCCCTGTGTTCGCGGTGCCGCGATTGCTCCAGCGCGCCGGCAAGAAGATCGACGACATCGGGCTATGGGAGCTCAACGAGGCGTTCGCCGTGCAAGTGATCTACTGCCGCGACAAGCTCGGCATCGCCAACGATTGCCTCAACGTCAACGGCGGCGCGATCGCG
>JBGPGJ010000135.1:0-5677 GCA_041483795.1 Sulfurifustaceae bacterium | reverse complement strand
TGGGGCGCGTTGCGGCCGATGTTGTGATGGGAAGAGCGCGCTTTCGCGCGATCGAGGTGTCCGCTACGCGGACGGTTGAACTGCAATACTTGCGGTTCTCGCACCGCGGGCGAGATACTTTTCTTTGTTGCGGACAAAGAAAAGTATCCCAAAGAAAACCGCCCCCGGTCGCTGCGCCGCACAAACAACGTGCGGTCCCCTGTTCGCACCGGGGTGCGCCATTCATGGCGCACCCGCTCAGCGGCAGCGACGTCCACCGGACGTCGCTGAATGCTCCGCTTCGCCCTCGCCAACACCGGGCGCGAGACCAACTCGCCAGCGGCAGACAACGCCGCTCGGGCTCGAACACGGTCTCGCAAAGACCCCCGGCTTTGCTGTGATGTGAAGGGACTCACAAATGTCGCGGGCGCATGGATGCGCAAGAGCGACCGGTGCTCAGCTTGCTCAACGGGGTTTGAAAACCGCAAACACCTAAGGCTGAGGCTGGCGGTGCTCAGACGTGCCATACAGTGACCCCTCTTTATCACTTGCCGCCTCGCGCATGCGCGCCGTGCACATGGCCGGTATTCGTTTTCTTTTGCGCGTGGGCGACGACATGCTCCGTCAGCTTGTTCAGAATCCCACAATCCTTGGCGGCCCGAGTTTTGCTACATAGTGCGCGCAAGTCTTTAAGCTGGCTCTCCAAAATTTTCAGTTCGACGATGCGTTCGGCTACGTGCCCGATGTGTTCATCGAGGAGCGCGTTCACCTCGCCGCAGTTTTTCTCCGGCGCGTCGCTAAAGCGAAGTAGCGTGCGAATCTCTTTCAGCGTCATATCGAGCGACCGGCAGTGGCGGATGAACGACAGTCGTTCGATGTGGACGTTGCTATAGAGTCGGTAGTTGCCTTGCGAACGCGCAGGTTTTGGCAACAGGCCCGCCTGCTCGTAATAACGGATGGTTTCGACTGGGCAGTCCGCGCGTTTGGCGAGTGCGCCGATTCTCAAGCCGTCGGACATGGGCAACCTCGATGACATTTGACTCTAGAGTAACTACAGGGTCTTAAATCCGCAATCAGACCGTCTTTCCCCCAGGAGTTGAGCATGGCAGATCAATGTTGCGCCGAGGTTTGTACATCGGACAAGCCATCGGTCAATCCGCGCTATCGCCGCGCGTTATGGATCGCGTTGTTCGTGAATGCGGTTATGGGCGGAGTGGAGATTGGCGGCGGCTTGACGGCTGACTCGGTTTCGCTGTTGGCCGATGCGGTGGATTTCCTCGGCGACGCGGCCAACTACGGACTATCGCTGTTCGTGCTGGCACTGGCCCCGGTTTGGCGCTCGCGTGCCGCCCTCGTAAAGGGTCTGTCAATGGGAGCCTATGGTCTACTTGTGCTCGGGAAAATCGTATGGAACGCGGTGGCAGGGACAATGCCCGAGCCGATAACAATGGGGGCCATCGGATTGCTCGCACTCACCGCGAACGTATCGGTCGCTGTGCTGCTTTACGCGTTTCGTAACGGTGACGCCAACATGCGCTCCGTGTGGCTATGCTCGCGCAATGACGCTATCGTTAATGTTGCAGTCATGCTGGCGGCACTGGGTGTCTTTGGTACCGGTACGGCCTGGCCCGATCTTGCCGTGGCCGTGGCGATCGCCACGCTGGCATTGGTTGCTGCCCGCGCGGTCGTAAAGCAAGCCAAGACGGAGCTGCGAATAAACCACTCCACGATGGAGGCCGTTTAGGCCTCTCCGCTACTGACGTGCCGCATGCGAATGAAAATAAATCCCGTGCGGGGAGCGGCCGACATGAATTGATTGTTTAAGTTTCTTCGTCGCGAGGTCAATGACGCTCACGCGGTTGATCCAGCGCGAGGTGACCCATAGTTCCGTGCCGTCTTTTTTCAGTTCCATGTCGTCGGGGCCGCCGGGAACGGGGAAGCTTTCGGTGACTTTTAATTCTTGCATGTCTATCACGGAGATAGTGTTGTCCACGCGGTTGGTGAGGAAGGCGTGGCGGCCGTCACCTCTCGGCAGGAAATTGTGTGCGCCCTTGCCGGTTTGCAGGCGCTTTACGGATTTACCGTCGGTTGCCGATAACACTTGGACAAAGTCCTCGCCAGTGATGCCGATGAGCAAATGTTTGGCGTCGGGTGTCATCCAGATACCGGCCGGTTGTTTGCCGGTTGGCGCTTTCCAGAGCACCTTCTGTGTCGGCAGATCTATCGCCGCCACTTCATGACTTTCCTGCACGGTGACATAGACCGTGCGGCTGTCGGGGCTGAAGGCCATGTGGCTCGTGGTCTTCGGCATCGAAATCTTCGCGGCAAGTGCGAAGTTCCCGTTTTCATAGCGGTAGATGTCCACGCGGTCGAGGCGGTTGGCGGCGATCACGAACCACTTCTGGTCCGGGCTGAAACCTAATTGGTACGGGTCGGCGATGCGCGGGATGCGTTTGACGATGTCGCCGCGTACCGGATCGAGCAGCACCATGTCGTTGCCGGCGGCGTTGGCGACGATCAGATAGCGGTCGTCGGGCGTGGGCATGAGGTGATGCGGTTCTTTGCCGATGGGTACCCGCTTGATGACTTTATAAGTCGCGGTATCAATAAGACTCATGTCATCGTCCTTGGAATTGAGCACGACCGCCACTTCGGCGCATGCCGCCCAGGGAAACATGAGAAAAACGAGCAAAAACTTGAGAAAACGTATGTCTAGCGCCATATGCAAGAGTTCTGTTGAGTTCGTACAATACGACGGACCTAACTATATCAGAGTGGTCGCCACCCCTCCCGGTTCGCAAACCGCCGAATGGTGCGACACCTCAAGCGAGGCGGATTTTGGAAAATTATCACGGCACTACTGTTCTGTGCGTGCGTCGCGGCAACCGCGTGGTGATCGGCGGCGACGGTCAGGTAACGATCGGCAACACGGTGATGAAGCACAACGCGCGCAAGGTGCGTCGGCTGTACAAGGATCAGGTAATCGCGGGTTTCGCCGGCGGCACCGCCGATGCGTTCACGCTCTTCGAGCGCTTTGAGGGCAAACTCGAAAAGCATCAGGGCAACCTCACACGCGCGGCGGTGGAACTCGCCAAGGACTGGCGCACGGATCGCATCTTGCGCCGGCTCGAGGCGTTGCTCGCGATCGCCGATAAGACCGCGTCGCTGATCATTACCGGGCAAGGCGATGTCATCGAACCGGAGAACGGCTTGATCGCCATCGGCTCCGGCGGGCCGTACGCACAGGCGGCGGCGCGGGCGCTGCTGGAAAATTCGGAACTGGACGCGCGCGCTATCGTCGAACGTGCGCTCGCCATCGCCGCCGACATCTGCATCTACACCAACCGCAATCTGACGATCGAGGAGCTGTCCCTTTGAGCATGTCCGAAATGACTCCGCGCGAGATCGTGCAGGAGCTCGACAAACACATCGTCGGCCAAACGGCGGCGAAACGCGCGGTCGCCATTGCGCTGCGCAACCGCTGGCGACGCATGCAAGTGCCAGACGAGAATCTGCGCGCCGAGATCACCCCGAAAAACATTCTGATGATCGGGCCGACCGGTGTCGGCAAGACCGAGATCGCCCGTCGACTGGCGCGGCTTGCCAATGCGCCGTTCATTAAAGTCGAGGCGACCAAGTTCACCGAGGTCGGCTACGTCGGGCGCGACGTGGACTCGATCGTGCGTGACTTGGTGGATACGGCAGTGAAGATGACGCGCATGGAAGAGATGCAAAAGGTGCGGCAGCGCGCCGACGACGCGGCCGAAGATCGTATTCTGGATATTCTGTTGCCACCGGCGCGCGAAGTCGGTTTCGCCGTCGGCGCGGAAACGACAAGAGCCGGAGATGAAGGTGCGGCGCGTCAGCGCTTTCGCAAGATGCTGCGCGAAGATGCACTCGATGACAAGGAAATCGAAGTCGAGGTTTCCGCACCCGCGGTCGGTGTTGAAATCTTCGCCCCGCCTGGGATGGAAGAGATGACGTCGCAGCTTCAGGGAATGTTTCAGAATCTGGGCGGCCGCCGCAGCAAGCCGCGCAAGCTGAAAATCCGTGAGGCGCGCAAACTGCTTGCCGAAGAAGAAGCCGCGCGCTTGGTGAATGAGGACGAAACCAAGGCCAAGGCGCTCCAGCGCGTCGAGCAAAACGGCATCGTCTTCATTGACGAACTGGACAAGATCGTCGGTCGCAGCGAAACGCGCGGGCCGGATGTCTCGCGTGAAGGTGTGCAACGCGACCTACTGCCGCTCATCGAAGGTTGCACGGTGTCCACCAAATACGGACAGGTCAAGAGCGATCACATCCTGTTCATCGCCTCTGGCGCATTCCACCTCGCCAAGCCCTCGGATCTGATCCCAGAATTGCAGGGTCGGTTACCGATTCGCGTCGAGCTCGATCCGCTTACGGCCGAAGACTTCGTACGAATTCTCACTGAAACCGAGGCGTCACTCACGACACAGTACGCTGCGTTGCTCGATACCGAAGGGGTGACGCTCAAGTTCCTTCCCGACGGCGTACACCGCATCGCCGAAGTTGCGTTCCAGGTCAACGAGCGCACCGAGAACATCGGCGCGCGCCGGCTGCATACCGTCGTGGAACGCCTGCTCGAAACCGTTTCCTTCGAAGCGGCCGACAAGAGCGGCGAAGTCGTCACCGTGGATGCGGCCTATGTAGATCTTCACCTCGCCAATCTCGTCGGTGACGAAGACTTGGCGAGATATATCCTGTAGCGCGTTGCTGTAATTCCGGCGGTCGCCGGAATTCAGGAAATGATTTAGTCGTGCGGCCTTTGGCCGCGGTCATATAAAAAAACGCGGGCGCTCCGCCCCTGCACCCCGGGGTCCATTTCTTTTGCGCGGCCAAAAGAAGTGGACGAAAGAAAAGGCCGCCCGGATGGCGCGAAGACCTCCTCGCTTCTCGCCTCGCGCTTTTTGAGGTCGCACGACAGCACATCCTTGTGCTGCGTGCGACCGGCCTGATCCCTCAGGCCGCCCTTCGGGCTCTATAGCGCTCGGGCTGCGAGGCTCGGCGCGCCATACGGGGCTCGAAAACACCAGCTTCGTGCGATGAAAGACTTGCTGCTATTGACCCAACAGCATACTTACGCTTCACTTAATAACGATTTGGAATGTATCCCTCGTTTTCGCATATCTAGGGAGAGATCAAAATGCCGCGACGACTACGCGTGTCAACCAGCAAACTGTCCGTGTTAACGGTCACACGTGAAGCGATCTCAAATCCCAAGACTTCCTATGTGCTCACCGCAAATAAATCACTTCGGTATCCAGAAGAGAAATCTACGATCGTATATCTGGGAACCACCGAGCGAGGCTTGAAGCGAATAACTGAAACAATTGCTGCACGTGCCGACAAGATTTTTGCAGAATATGGCATAAATGAAGTTGAAGTCCACGTAATAAAATGTCAAGGCCAGCGCCGGGTGCGTAGTTGGGAACATCTCGAACATGCGCTGCTTCTTTGTTTTAAGCGATATTACGGTGATGTCCCCATAGCAAATAAGGTCGGAAGAGGTAGCATTAATAAATGGCAGAGAGATCTAGCAGGTTGCTGAAAACTCTCTTCGTGATGCTTTCTCAATACGATAAAATGCGCTGGCCTGATCAATGGAGCGAGCGCATGCGCGGTGAACTGAATCCCCAAGGACACATGTTCAGCTATTTTTCTCCCGAGGAACGCGTGC
>JBGPGJ010000134.1:0-5681 GCA_041483795.1 Sulfurifustaceae bacterium | reverse complement strand
TACGTGGCCGTCGTGCTTTTCAATTTGGGCGGACCGGATTCGCCCGCCGCGGTACGGCCGTTCTTGTTTAATTTGTTCTCCGATCCGGACATCTTCCAACTCCCGCTGCGGCCGCTCACGCAAAAGTTGTTTGCCGCCTTCGTATCCTGGCGGCGCGCGCCGGCCGCAGCAAAGGGTTACGCCGCCATCGGCGGCGCCTCGCCGCTGCTCGCCAACACGCGCAAACAGGCCGAGGCGCTCGCGCGCGCGCTGGCGAGCGACGGCGATTTCGACGTGCACGTGTGTATGCGTTATTGGAAACCCCGCGCGGCCGAGGTGGTAGCACAACTCAAGTCGCGCGGGATATCACGCCTGGTGTTACTGCCGCTTTATCCGCAGTATTCGATGACCACCAGCGGTAGTTCTTACAACGAATTTCAGCGCGAGTGTGCACGCCAAGATTTCCGACCGACGGTTTCGTTCGTACGCGAATGGTACGACCAGCCGGACTATCTCGATGGCATTGCGGAAACCTTGCGTCACGAGGCGGCGCGCTTCCCCAACCCGGATCCATCGAGTATCGAGATCTTATTTTCCGCGCACGGACTGCCGCAAAAGATTGTGGATGCGGGCGATCCTTACGAGAAGCAGATTCGCGCTACGTTTGAGTCCTTGTGCGTCCGCCTCGGTTGGCCGCGCGCGACACTGTGCTATCAGAGCCGCGTCGGACCGCTTGAGTGGTTGCGTCCTTATGCGGAGGATGTGATCCGCGAAAAAGCGCGCTCGGGCGCCAAGCAAATGCTGGTCTATCCGATCGCCTTTGTGTCGGATCATGTCGAGACGTTGTACGAGCTGGGACAAACCTATGCGCAACTTGCGCGTGAGCGGGGGGTGACGCATTATCGTGTCGCGCCCGCGCTTAACGATCATCCGCTCCTCATCCGTGGGTTGCGCCGACTGGTGCTGGATGCCGTAACACGTCTATGAGACGCCCTTATGGACTCTGAAACGCCGCTCGTGGTGCTCGTCTTCAGCGGCGCCGATCCGACCGGCGGCGCCGGGCTTGTCGCCGACTGCCTCACGCTCGCCTCGTTCGGCTGTCATCCGGCGCCGGTCGTGACCGCCGTCACCGCGCAAGACACCACCGGCGTCAAGCAATTCGCTTGTGTGGAAACCGCGCTCGTGATCGCGCAAGCGCGCGCGGTGCTCGAGGACATGCCGGTGGCGGCGTTCAAAACCGGCATGCTCGGTAATCGCGCCAACGTCGGCGCGGTCGCTGCCATCGTGCACGACTACCCTAACATTCCTCTGGTCGTGGACCCGGTACAAGTCTCCGGAACCGGTCACGCACTGGCCGACGAGTCTCTCGATGAAGTGCTGCGCACGCTATTGATACCACGCGCGACGTTGGTCACCCCTAACAGCCTTGAAGCGCGCAAGCTCGCGCCGGGCGCCGACACGCTCGATGCCTGCGCCCACGAACTGATGGAGCTCGGCTGCGAATATGTGCTTATCACCGGCACGCACGAGCCGACGGCGCAGGTATTGAACCGCCTCTACGGTCATAGCCGGTTGCTCGAGACTTTTCCGACCGAGCGGCTGCCGCGGGAATTCCACGGCAGCGGGTGCACGCTTGCCTCGGCCTGCGCCGCGGCACTCGCGCACGGCCTCGACGTGCGTGCGGCCGTCGCCGAGGCGCTACGCTACACGTGCAATACGCTCAAGACCGGTCATCGCCTTGGCATGGGGCAGCACTTGCCCAACCGACCGTATTGGAGTGGCGGGTCATTTGTGCGACGCAAACTTCCAACCGGTAAATGACTAAGACGATCGCCGGCCTGTATGCCATCGCGGATACGCGCTATCTCGAAGATAAGCGCCTAATGACAGCGGTACGCGCCGCCATCGACGGCGGCGCGCGCGTCATTCAATACCGGGATAAATCTGCGGATGTCGTGCGACGCGAACGTCAGGCACGCGCGCTTGCCGCCTTGTGTCGCGAGACTGGAGTGACGTTTGTTGTCAATGACGATATCGCACTCGCCAAAACGGTCTCGGCGAACGGGGTGCATATTGGGCGCGATGATATGTCGTATGCGGATGCGCGCGCGCATCTTGGACCGCGCGCGTTGATCGGCGTTTCGTGCTACAACGAGCTTGAACGCGCCTTGCGTGCACAGGAACAGGGCGCGGACTACGCGGCGTTTGGGAGTTTTTTCGTCTCGCGCACCAAACCCGACGCCGTGCGTGCGACGACGGAGCTGCTACGCGAGGCGCGCGCCAAATTGCGCATTTCGGTGGTCGCGATCGGCGGCATCACGCCGGAGAATGGAGCGGAGCTGATCGCCGCTGGCGCCGATGCGCTCGCGGTTATCGAAGGCGTATTCGGGCAATCGGATACCCGCGCCGCCGCCGCGGGTTATACGCGGCTTTTTGCAGGGATTCCGACGGGGGCGAGAACAATCTTGATTTGAAGCCCAGTTGCCGTTACGTAGCGCCGCGCACCATTTTTCTCTGATCGGCTTCACGTTTCCACAGTCGCTGCCGAGCCACCTGCCGCTACTATCATGACGCCGGTTCATCTCGCGTCCACGCATGCTGCCTTTGAAATCGTAAGTGGATGTAAAACGCTCGCTACTCGAAAAGGTTCCCTTCGTGACCCCGTTCCCTTCATGTTCGGACCGTCGCATACCAACTCGGCGCGATAAAGTTGCCGCTGCGGTCGTGGCTCTTGAGTTTGCACTCCGACTGTTCGCGACCGAGCAGCGGTTGTTCGCGCCCCGCCATTTCCTCGGTGATACAGATTCGCTGCACAACTCCGCCATCATGCATCGTCGGTACCTCAAGCCCAATTTTTTCGCAATTGTTCCAATTGCGCCGGGGGAATATTCGGCGTCTGGCGGGTTTCGTCCGACTTCATCGTCACCTCCCACAGCCCCGGTTTCATGCTGCCGGCAGCGAAGACCCCGATAGGGAACCCCAGAACAGCGACCGGGACGATAAGGCGCATGACTGGCCCCCTTGGTTGAAAAATTTCCTTATGCTCTCTCTGCACAATCGGCGTGTACAAACAACACGGTGGGAGAACGCGGGCTGTGCCAAAATAGCGTTCTCGAATCCCCAACCACGGAAAAGCGCATGAGCCAGTCGCAGGAACTGTTCGCTAGGGCGCAGCGGCGCATCCCCGGGGGCGTGAACTCGCCGGTGCGCGCGTTCAAGGGCGTAGGCGGCGAACCGGTATTCTTCGCGCGCGCCGAAGGCGCTTATCTCTATGACGAAGACGGCAAACGCTACCTGGACTACGTCGGCTCATGGGGCCCGGCGATCCTTGGGCACGCACATCCGACGGTAGTCGCCGCCGTAAAAACGGCGGCGGAGCGGGGTCTTTCTTTCGGCGCGCCGACACGCATCGAGGTCGAGATGGCGGAATTGCTGTGCGAGCTGGTACCTTCGATGGAGCAGGTGCGGCTCGTGAGTTCCGGCACCGAAGCCACGATGAGCGCGATCCGCCTCGCGCGGGGTGTCACCGGGCGCAACAAGATTGTAAAGTTCGAGGGCTGCTACCACGGTCACGCCGATTCGCTTCTGGTGAAAGCCGGTTCCGGCGCGCTCACGCTCGGCGTGCCGACCTCGCCCGGTGTGCCGGCTGGGCTCGCGCATCTCACACTCACCCTTGAGTACAACAATATCTCCCAGGTGCACGAGGCGTTCGCGCAGCATGGGCGCGACATCGCTTGCGTCATTGTCGAGCCGGTGGCGGGCAACATGAATTGCGTGCCGCCGGTCGAGGGGTTCCTCCAAGGGCTACGGGCGCATTGCGATGCGCATCGCGCCGTGCTCATCTTCGACGAGGTAATGACCGGCTTTCGCGTCGGACTTCACGGCGCCCAGGGACTCTACGGCGTGAGGCCCGATCTCACCACGCTTGGTAAGGTGATCGGCGGCGGGCTACCCGTCGGCGCCTTCGGCGGTCGCGCTGAAATCATGAGGCGTGTTGCGCCGGAAGGACCCGTTTATCAGGCCGGAACACTCTCGGGCAATCCGGTAACGCTCGCGGCAGGACTTGCGACTTTAAAAGAAGTCTCGCGCCCGGGCTTCTTCGAGGCGCTTTCGGCAAAAACCACGGCGCTCATGGAGGGCTTGAAGGAGCGCGCCCATGCGGCGGGTGTCCCGTTTACTGCGCAATCGGTCGGGGGAATGTTCGGGATTTTCTTTACGCGCGAACCGCGGGTGATGCGCTTCGCGCAAGTCATGGCCTGCGACGTCGAACGCTTCAAGAAATTCTTCCACGGCATGCTGCGCGAGGGTGTTTATCTGGCACCATCGGCGTTCGAGGCGGGCTTTATGTCGGCGGCGCACAGCGAGGCGGATATCGCCGTTACACTCGATAATGCGGAAAAAGTTTTCAAAAATCTTGGATAAGGTTCTCGCCGTAGAGACACGAAGTGCTTGCCATCCTTGGCGTAACGTTGGTGGCTGCAGACACCACGGCCGGTACTGGCAGCGCTACGCTTCCTGCTTCGCTTGCCAGCCCGGGGCAGGCCGTCCACGGCCTGCCCGTTCGGCGGCGAGAACGTTCATCGAACGTTCTCGACTTCTCCGCCTCACCCGTGTACCGGGCTCAGCGGCGCGAATGCACGTTACGTGCACTCGCGACAACTCCGCTTCGCCTTTGCGGTGAACAATCATACAGGGCAAAAAAAACGGGCCGGTTTTCCCCAGCCCGCGTGTGCCCCCACAGCTTCGTTCATTAACTGACTAGAATGTTCTCCGCCGCGAACCGCACCGTCGCCACTTGCGGGTGCAGGATGTCGTCAGCCAGCGCGATGTCCACGCCCAGGATCCGCACCACATCATGGTGGTCGCGTACGCCGGGTAACTCTTCGCGCAGATAACCGTAATGGGTCTCGTTCATGTAGACCACGTTTGGACGCATCCCGTGGCCCTGTTCGTAATCCTGCACCAAATTGACGATGTGGCTGAGCATGTTCGTTCTCCGACTGCTGCTATCCGTACTTGCCGTTGTCGGCCGATCGTTTTTACCTGCCAGAATAGAAGCAACCCTCGTGCCAGAGGCGATCCCTTTTATAACCTATTGAAAGTACTTGGCTGACAGGCCAATCCAGGAACGTTTTGCAGGGGATGAGAGACGAGCAACAAACAGCGGAATGCCACTTCTCGGCAGGCGGGGTGGCCCGTCAGCGTCGGAGACGGATAGCGGAATGTGAAAAGGCCGGGGATCGACCATCCCGGTCTCTCATAGTGGGACGGCTCAATGCAGCCCGGCCATGTATTCGGACACGGCCTTGATCTCTGCTTCGGACATGCGAAACGCGATACGGGTCATGATCTCGCTATCGCTGCTGCGCTTGGCGGACTTGAACGCCAGCAGTTGCTTCTCGGCGTAGGCCGCACTTTGGCTGGAAACTCTCGGGAAACGCGGCGGGATGCCATGACCCGAAGGGCCGTGGCAGCTCATGCAAGCGGACACGCCGGTTTTGGCGTTGCCGCCGCGGTAGATACGCGCTCCCCGGTCGGCCAGCTCCCGGCTTTTCGCCGCCCCCGCCTTGATCGACAAAGAGGCGAAATAGGCGCTGATGTCTGCTATGTCCTTCTGGGAGAGCGGGGCGGCCATCCCGGACATCACAGGATCTTTCCGGGTACCGGACTTGAGCGCCTGCAGCTGTCCCACGAGGTAATTT
>JBGPGJ010000133.1:0-5759 GCA_041483795.1 Sulfurifustaceae bacterium | reverse complement strand
CGTGGATTCGCGAACACGGCGGCAAGCCGACGATGTGGAAGACCGGGCATTCGCTGATCAAGGCCAAGATGAAGGAGACCGGCGCGCTGCTGGCCGGCGAAATGAGCGGCCACGTCTTTTTCAAGGAACGCTGGTTCGGCTTCGACGACGGTGTATACGCCGCAGCGCGTTTGCTGGAACTGCTTGCGCGCGATCCTCGTCCCACCGCGGAGGTCTTTCGCGCACTACCGAACACCGTCAATACGCCGGAATTGCAGCTTAAACTCCCCGAGGGCGAACACTACGCGCTCATTAAGCAACTGGTCGCTCAAGCCCGGTTCCCCGACGCACGCGTCAGCACCATTGACGGTCTGCGCGCCGATTTCCCCGACGGCTTCGGCCTCGTGCGCGCTTCCAACACCACGCCGATATTGGTGTTTCGTTTTGAGGGCGACACCCGGGAGGCGCTCGAACGCATTCAGAAACGTTTTCGCGAACTCGTGCGCTCCGTTAAACCCGACGCCACATTGCCGTTTTGATCGAAAAGCCGCTGCCTTGCCAAGAAAACGCCTCCGCCAACTAGCGCTTGCCGTCATCAAACTTGGCATCACGGCAGGCCTCATTTATTGGTTGCTCTCAAACGCCGATTACCTCGCGATCGGCGCCATGCTCTCGCGCGTGGGCTCGGTTTTATTCCTGAGCGCCATTGCCGTGCATATTTCGGCCTCCTTCTTCACGGCCACGCGCTGGTGGCTACTGCTCAAGCATACCGGTGCGCACGTGGGCTTCACACAGATATTTCCGAGCTACTATCTCGGCCTTTTTTTCAACAACATCCTGCCGACCGGCATCGGCGGCGATGTAGTGCGCACACTGCACCTTACCCGGCGCGGCCTGAGCCTGAAGGCCCTCGCCGCGTCCATGATCGTGGATCGGGCCATCGGCCTGATGGCGATGCTCCTGGTCGCCGCGGCCTGCGCCGTGTTTATTCCGCAAATCGGTCTAGACGCGAAGGCGCGCAGCTCGGCGCTGGTACTGCTCGCCACCTGCATCGGCGGAATCGTGCTTGCCGCAACGCCGTGGTCGGGCGCACTTCTCAAGTGGCTACAGAAACGCTACCGCCAGACAAGAATCCGTCACGGCATTCTGGAAAGCGCGCTTCTGTGCTACTCGTACCGGTCCAACCCCGGGCTGCTCCTGCTCGCTGCGCTGCTGTCCGTCATCGCGCAGTCATTGGTGATCCTGGTGTATATCCTGCTGGGTGTCGGCACCGGCCTCACGCTACCGCTGGCGACATACTTTGTGATCGTCCCAATCGTGTTTGTCGCCGCGATGCTGCCCATCTCGCTCGGCGGCCTCGGCGTGCGCGAGGGCACCCTGGTCGGTCTACTGATCGCCTTCGGGGCGGATCGTCAGCTCGCAATCGGCCTTTCACTGCTCTACCTTTTCGTACTGTGGCTCTCCACCCTTCCCGGCGCGGCCGTCCTGCTCATGCGCTTGCCCTTGGCGCCGAAAAACTCCGATAAGCCGTGATAAGTCGAGCTGCAAATATCAACCGACCGGGTCCGGCACGAACCAGCCTGGAAACGGATTGGGATCTCGGACCGGACGCACGGAAATCACACCGCGGGCGACGAGGTTGGAATAGCTGTCGTAGTAAATACGGATGACCTCCGCGGGCTGCCCGGTGGCGCGGCGAAAGTCGGTGTAGCGCACGTAAGAAGTTTCGCGTTGGCCGTGCCCGGTGCCGAGGTGTTCTTCGGCGCGCGGTGCTTTTGCCGCGCCTAATGCTGACGACTGATCCGCAGACGTTGAAGGTTCCGCCGCGTTGCGATGCGACCTTTGCAGTGTTAACGCATCCTCTCGCGGCTCCACGCGCTCGCGAAACACCGCCACGCCAATCACGCCGACGTTTTGCGGCCGCCCCGTGCGCGCGGCGTAACTATCGGGCAGCGTCGTAAACACAAAAGCCGCGACGTCGGACAGACTTTTGCGCCAGCCGGTGACTTCAGTCTCGGCGTAGGGATCGAGCACATACCCGGACTGCTGCACCGCCGCGGTTTCGCCGCTGACGGCGTTTACACCATCTACGGATAGCACCGTAAGTATCCGACCTTGATCCCGGTTTTTAAGGAACACGGCGTACTTGCCGCCGGGAACACCGGCCACATAGAGCTTGCCTTGGTGCCGATAAGTTTGCAGGATCTGTCCGGTATTGCGGTCAACGATCGAAATATCAGCAAGGCTTCCGGCCTGCGGGGCGTTGGCGCAGCCGACGAGCAATGAGACTAGAACGAACTTCAATGTGTTTTTCATGTCGCAGTTCCTGTGGGTTGTTGGCCTCGGCTATAAACGCACGGAAAGATGGCGCGGGGTTAACAGCGCGTACGGACAGCGGTATGCTTGACCTGGATCAACAATTTTCCCACGGACTCGACTAAACTAGCCTTCATGCTTATCTGGTTACGCAGGCGCAAGAAACCCATCGGCCGTGGTCTCCTCGGAGGCTTCGTCGGCCTATGGCTTGCAGCCGCGGCCGCGCCCTGTGTAGCGATGACTCTCCACAGCAAAACACCGCACCACCCTTGCACCGACACGGAATCGGTACTCGACCAGGGTGTGGCGTGTGAAAATTGCGAACAAGCAACAGCACCGGACTGCGCACTGCCGGATAGCAACACGCCCATCGCTGCAACACCGAATTTTTCCGTCACGCCCGTTATTCTCACGACAGTCCCAGCTGTCGCACTTACGCCCGCTTTCTCCGTACCGCCGCTTGCGCTGCAAGCGGCGTCTCCTCCACTTTATCTGACGCATCTCGCATTGCTGTTTTAGCCCTTCGCCGATAACGCCTATCTCCTCCTAGAGCGAGGAGAGTCGGAGTGATTCTTTATTTCGGTTGAAGGAGGGGCTCATGCCCGTATTACGTTTTGTCGCTCTCACCGGGTTTTCGCTACTGATGCTGTCGGTCTGCGCATCGGCGACGCGCGCATCCGAACCGCTGACACTCGCAAACGCCGAGCGCCTGGCGCTCGCGCACGCGCCCTGGCTCGCGCACCACCGCACCAACGTGGACGCCGCCGCCGAGCGCGTCGTGTACGAGGGCCGGCTCCCGGACCCGCAGCTCATCCTCGGCGCGATCAACGTGCCCGCCGACACCTACAAGCTCAACCAGGAGGACATGACCATGACCATGGTCGGTCTGCGTCAGAGCTTTCCGCCGGGCGACACACTCGCCCTCAAAAGCCGGCGCGCGGAAAAGGAATTGACGCGCGAGGAGTTCAAGCTCGAGGCCGAGCGGCGCAACCTGTTGAAGCAGGTGCGCCAGACCTGGCTCGAGCTGTACTTCCAGCAGGAATCCCTGCGGCTGCTGCTGGAGTCGCGCCGCTTGCAGCAGAAACAACTCGAAGCCGCGGAAGGCCGTTACCGCGCGGCCGCCGACATGCAGCAGTCGGTCATCCGCGCGCGCCAGGCGGTCGCGCGCGTGAACGAGCGCGAGCCGATGCTCAAGGCGCAGATCACGCGCACCCGGGCGCAGCTCGGGCGCTGGATCGGCGAAGCGGCAGCGCTGCCGTTACCGGCCGCGCTGCCGGTACTGCCGGCACCGACAGCAGACTTCGATCCGGCGCGCCATCCCGAGTGGCTCGCGAACGAGGCGATGTTCGACGCCGCGCGTCTCGAAGTGGACATGGCGCGCCAGGACTACAAGCCCGCCTGGATGCTCGACCTCTCCTACGGCTTTCGCCGCCCGATGCCGGACGGGACGGAACGGCCCAACATGGTCACGGCCATGGTGACGCTCGATCTGCCGGTGTTTCGCTCCAAGCGCCAGGACCGACGACTCGCCGAGAAGCAGGCGCTGGAGAGCGGCGCGCGCCTCGAGACCGAAGACAAGCGCCGCGAACTCGAAGCGATGTACCTATCCATGCGCGCCGAACACGAGGCGCTCGCCGCACGCGCGAAGATTTTCGAAGAGCAACTACTGCCCGCGATCCGCCGCGAGGCGCAAGTGACGGTCGCCGGCTTCGCGCGCGATCAGACCGAATACCGCGACGCCCAGATGAAGATGATCGAGGCCGAACAGGAATACACGCGCGTGCGCGTGGACTTTGCCAAAATCCAGGCGGAGCTTTTGTATCTCACCGGAGAACAGCCATGACGCAGAAAAAAACATTCGTGATCGTCGCCATCGCGGCCGTCGCCCTCGGGGCCGTGGTCGTGGGGGCATGGTATTTCCTCTCGTCCAAGAAGGAGGCGCCCGCCGCCACAGCAAGCGCAGACGCGACCAAAAAAGAGCGCAAGGTGCTCTACTGGACCGACCCAATGATCCCAGGCTTCAAGTCCGACAAGCCGGGCAAGTCGCCCATGAACATGGACATGGTGCCGGTGTATGAAGACGAAGCCGCCGTAGGTGGCGAGCCTATCGTCACTGTCCGCCCCGAGATCATCCAGAACCTGGGCGTTCGTACCTACACGGTCACGCGCGGCAGCCAGCCGCGGCGCGTACTGGCGACCGGCTATCTGTTCCGCGACGTGCAGGGAAGCGCTAGTGTCGCGGGAGGCAGGACGCCGGGAGCGACCGACGCGCGCGGCCTCGCCGTGCTCGCGGACCTCATTGACCGCGATGCAAGCCTGGTGCGCGCCGGTCAACGCGTCGAGGTGCGCGTCGCCGACGTGCCGGAGCGGACTTGGGGCGGCGTGGTCGAGGAAGTCGAGTCCGACGTGGACATCGGCGCGCGCACGGTGAAGGCGCGCATCCGCCTGAACCAGACAAGCGCCGCGCTCCAACCCAACATGTTCGCCGAGGTCGCGATCCTGGGCGCGGCCTCGGTCAAATCGGCGCTCTTCATCCCGCGCGAGGCGCTGATCCGCACCGGAAGCCGCAACGCCGTGGTGCTTGCGCTTGGCGAAGGACGCTTCCAGCCGATGGCGGTGACGCCCGGCGCCGAGTCGGACGACTGGATCGAGATCCGCCACGGCATCAAGGAGGGCGACGTCGTCGTAACCTCGGGCCAGTTCCTGATAGATTCCGAGGCGAGCGTGCGCGCGAGTTTCTCGCGCATGCAGTCCGCGGAGCCTGGCCTACCAGGCGCACCCACAGATCCCAAGGCCACCATACCGGCACCCGCTGGAGCAAACCCGCATGCGGGACATTAATTACCTATTCACCTTTTCCCTCAAGGGAGAAGGTCGGGATGAAGGTGGTCTTTCCTGTCTTGAAAGCCCCTCACCCTGGTTCCCGCCGGGGCGCCCAAGAACCGTGTGCGCCCGTTCGGCGGGGAAAAGGTCCACCGGACCTTTTCCTGTTTCCGCCTCACCTCCCGCAGGGAGAGGGGGTACAACACTGAACATGAGGGCCTAATAATTATGATCGCCAAACTCATCCGCTGGTCACTCGACAACCGCTTCCTCGTGCTGATCATCACCGCCCTGCTCGTGGCTGCGGGCATTTACGCCGTCGCGCGCACGCCGCTCGATGCCATTCCCGATCTGTCCGACGTGCAGGTCATCATCAAGACAAGCTACCCGGGTCAGGCGCCGCAGGTGGTCGAGGACCAGGTGACCTATCCGCTCGCCACCGCCATGCTGTCGGTGCCGGGTGCCACCACGGTGCGCGGCTACTCCATGTTCGGGGATTCCTTCGTCTATATCATTTTCGCGGATGGCACCGACATCTACTGGGCGCGCTCGCGCGTGCTCGAGTATCTCTCGCAGGTGATCCCGCGCCTGCCGCGCGCGGCCAAGCCGGCGCTCGGGCCGGACGCCACCGGCGTCGGCTG
>JBGPGJ010000132.1:0-5839 GCA_041483795.1 Sulfurifustaceae bacterium | reverse complement strand
GTCGGGATACTCCTTGAGTTGGTGGCGCAACACATCGAGCGCACGGGTGTCGCTAACAACGATCGCACCGCGTACACGCCCGGCGTCGCGACCTTGGGCCGCGATCAGTTGCTGGATCTTGTAGAGCGCGCGCTCGCAGACCGACGTGCATTCGCCGGCGCTGAAGGTCAGCAACACCCAGCGGCGTTGGAACGAGCTGAAGCGGACGGCGCCGCCGTCAAGCACGGCGAGTTCAACGTCCGCGACCGGATGCGGCGGCGTCAGCAACTCGCCATGCGGATACACGGCCTGCGGGCGCCAGCCGCCGTAGTAAAGCAGGTAGGCGACGACCATCGGCGCTGCGAACGTCGCAGCCACCAACACCAATCGCACCCGCGTGCGCAAATGAGAGATACCTTTCATAGGGCTCGCGCCACTCGCTTCCAACGCCGACGGGGGCGACGCCACATGAGCACGAATATTACCGCGGCCAGTCCGGCGAGCGCGAACCATTGAACCGCGTAACCCCGATGCACGGCGATCCCGGCGTCGAGCCGCGACCACTCGCGCGTGAAACCCCCGGCGACATCGGCGTCCAGCAACACCACCACCGGTTGCACCGAAAACGGCACGGAAGCGGCGTAGCGCTGCATGTCGAGATGCAACCAGACGGGTTGCCAGCCGCGGTCGGGCGGTTCCGGCGCACCGAGCGTGAACACCTTTTCTGCCGGAACTGTCGCGACACCCGATATTTCCTGAATGCCCCGCGGCGTATCGATCGGCGGGAGCTGTTCGCGACTCGCGCCCAATTCCACCCAACCGCGGTTGACCAGCACGCGCGTTTCGCCGCCTTCCAGCTTGAGTGGCGTTACCACGTGATAGCCCGCCATCCCTCGGTGCACGCGGTTGTCCACGAGTATCTGATAATTCGGGTCGTATTCGCCGCGGGCAACGACGTGGCGAAAACGCAGCTCCTCCATTCGCTGCCATTGTCCCCCGATTCGCCGCGGCGTTTCATTTGCGCGCTGGTCGTACTCCTGTTGCAGCAGCTTCTTCTCCTCGGCGCGCTGCAACTGCCACACCCCGAGCCCGACAAACACGGGAACAAGTGCAGCCAACACCGTGGCGGGAAGCCACATCGGGCGCGAGCGGGTAGTCACGGTGCTGGCCTGATTCTGCGGAGATTTAAGAACGAGGGTTTGATTCCTCCATAGTATACTTCAACCTTGGCCTCTTGCCGGTTACGATCATGCTGCTGAAATCCGCCGTTATCCTCATGGTGCTCGCCATCTTCGCGAGCCTGGCCGCGGCGCTGGTGTTTCTGTTCCGCGATCGCAGCCGCCGCAATAGTCGCAATATGGTCCGGGCGTTGACTTGGCGCATTGGACTATCGGTCACGCTATTCCTGCTGCTGATAGCTGGCTTCTATTTCGGCATTGTTTCGCCCACGGGCCTGTCGGGCCGGTGAGGAGTGAGGAGTAAGGCGTGAGGAGGTGCAAGCCGAAGCCGGCGGCCCAATTTAGTAAGGTGTAAGGAGAGAGATGTTTCGCCTAACTCCTAACTCCTAACTCCTAACTCCTTACCCCTGACTCCCTACGCCTCACAGAAAACTACAGCCAATAGACGAAGATAAACAGGAATAGCCACACCACGTCCACGAAGTACCAGTACCATGCCACCGCCTCAAAGGCGTAGTGGCTGTCGGGGCGGAAGTGACCCTTGAACGAGCGACCGAGGATGGTGATCAACATGATCGTGCCCATGGTCACGTGCGCGCCGTGGAAACCCGTGAGCATAAAGAAAGTCGCGCCGTAGATACCGGTCTTGAGCGTCAGTCCAAGCTCCATGTACGCATGCGCGTACTCGTAAACCTGAAGCGTGAGGAAGGTGAGACCGAGGGCGACGGTAAGGAACAAGCCGGTGATAAGCTGGGCGCGGTTGTTCTTGAGCAACCCCCAATGCGCGATCGTCACGGTCACGCCCGAGCTGAGCAGGATCAACGTATTGATCGCCGGAATACCCCAGGCCCCCATGGATGAGAACTGGTTCGGGCCCGGTAACGTGCCGGGCTCGACCATGGCCGGACCTTTCGGACCCGCGGTCGGCCACATGGCGTCGTAACCGGGCCAGAGCAATTCGTTGTCACCGAGCCCCGGCACCGCGAAGCGGCGCACGTAAAACAGCGCACCGAAAAACGCGGCGAAGAACATGATCTCGGAGAAAATGAACCACGCCATGCCCCAGCGGAACGAACGGTCCACCTGCGCGTTGTACGCGCCGCCTTCGCTCTCGTGAATGACCTGTCCGAACCAGCGCACCATCATGTAAACGATGACCGCCGCACCGAAGAGCATGAACCACGGTCCGGCGCCGAGACTGTTCATCGTCAACACGAAACCAAGCGCCAGCAAGAATAGCCCGAACGACGTGATAATCGGCCACGGACTGGGGTTGGGGACGTAGTAATTACCGTTGGCAGCGGCCATGATGAAACTCCGATTGATTTCTGTCTCAGTTCTTTCGACAAAAAACCCAAAAATCTCTAATACTGCTTCTCACCGCAAAGGCGGTCGCTCCTGCGTGCAGCCCAGGGTGCAATAAAACTCATTGCACCCGTTCGCCGGCGTGAACACATGTTAAATGTGTTCGCGACTGCCCCGGCTCACCCATGCGCTCGCGACATTCGTACGTCCCTGTACAGCACCAAGAATGTTCATGCCATCCCTGGCGTCGCGCCAGCACCTTCGATTCACCACGGCCCGCACTTCCGTATGCGGGCGCTCGCCGGAACGAAGACACGTTAAGTGTCTTCGTTTATTTCCGGCTCGCCTTTGCGGTGAATAATATTTTCAGCTACCCGACGCGACGCCGTGCGCATGCGTTCCGTGATCGGCGGCGGTCGCCGCCTCGCCGCCATAACGCTTGGCCTGGGCCTTATCGAGGTTGAAGAAACCATACGACAACGTAATCGTGCGCACCTCGGGTGGCAACGCGGGATCCACGAAAAACCGCACCGCCATCTCGCGCGCCTCGCCCGGCGCCAGCTTCTGTTGCGTGAAGCAGAAGCACTCGATCTTTTTGAAGTAGCCGGCCGATATCGGCGGCGTGACACTCGGCACCGCTTGGGCCGTTATCGTCTCGGAAGTGGGATTGCGCACATAGTAAGCCACCGCCGTCACCTCGCCCGGGTGCATCTCGATTTTTTTCGTGAGCGGCCGGAATTCCCACGGCAACCCGGCGATCGCGTTGCCGGTAAACTCGACCGTCACGGTGCGAGCGAAATCTATCGCGGCGACCGCGGCGCCCGCCTCGGCGCGCGCCGGTTTGCCGCCGATACCGACGGCGCGGCATATAACATCGTAGAGCGGCGCCATCGCAAAACCGAAGCTGAACATGACACCGATCACCAGCGCCATCAGCAACACCATCCGCCGACTGATCGCTGCGGTGGTTTTTTTCGCGCTCAGTGCCATAGGAAAGTCGCGAGATAGGATACAACGGCGATCGCGCTGAGCAATAAAGCGGTGCGCCTGGCATTGCGCCGCGCGCGCTCTTTTTGCGTTGTCGTCTTCGCCATCGGCCTATGACCTTAACCTGATCGGCCTTACTTGATCTTCGGCGCGACCGTGAAGCTGTGATACGGCGGCGGCGAGGGCAAGGTCCACTCCAGACCCTCCGCGCCTTCCCACACCTGGTTCGTGGCCGTGGCGCCGCCGCGCACGGTCTGCCACACGACATACACGAACAGCAACTGTGAGAAGCCGAGCAGGAAGGCGCCGACCGTGGACCACTGGTTGAACTCCGTGAACTGGAGCGCGTAGTCGGGGATACGCCGCGGCATGCCGGCGAGTCCGAGAAAATGCTGCGGGAAGAACGTCAAGTTGAAGCCGATGGTCGTCAGCCAGAAATGCCACTGGCCGAGCGTCTCGTCGTACATGTGACCGGTCCACTTCGGCAACCAATAGTATGCACCCGCCAAGATTGCAAAGATGGCGCCCGAGACCAGCACGTAGTGGAAGTGTGCCACCACGAAATACGTGTCCTGGTACTGAAAATCGGCCGGCGCGATGGCGAGCATCAGGCCCGAGAGGCCTCCGATCGTGAACAGGAATACAAACGCGATCGTGAATAGCATCGGCGACTCGAACGACAGCGAGCCGCGCCACATGGTCCCAATCCAATTGAATACCTTCACGCCCGTCGGCACCGCGATCAACATGGTGGCGTACATGAAAAACAGCTCGCCCGAAATCGGCATCCCCACGGTGAACATATGGTGCGCCCAGACGATGAACGACAGGAACGCGATCGAAGCCACGGCGTACACCATCGAGGAGTAGCCGAACAAGGGTTTCCTTGAAAAGGTCGGAATCACCGTCGAGGCGATCCCGAACGCCGGCAGGATCAGGATGTACACTTCGGGATGTCCGAAGAACCAGAACAGGTGCTGGAACAACACCGTGTCGCCGCCGCCGGCGGCGTCGAAGAAGTGCGTGCCGAAGTGGCGGTCGGTGAGCAGCATGGTCACTGCGCCCGCGAGTACCGGCATTACCGCGAGCAACAGGAACGCCGTCATCAACCAGGTCCACACGAACAACGGCATTTTCATGAGCGTCACCCCCGGCGCGCGCATGTTCAAAATGGTAGCGATGATGTTGATCGCACTCAACACCGAGGAGATACCCATCATATGAATCGAGAGGATCGCGAAGTCGGTGCCGATACCGCCCTGAACCGATAGCGGCGGATACAGCGTCCAACCGCCCGCGGGCGAGCCGCCGAGTTTCTGCATGAACAGCGTCGAGAGCAGCAGCGTGAACGCGAACGGTAAGATCCAGAAACTCCAATTGTTCATACGCGGCAACGCCATGTCCGGTGCGCCGATCATCATCGGGATCTGCCAGTTGGCGAAGCCCACGAACGCCGGCATGACCACGCCGAATATCATGACCAATGCATGCATCGTGGTCATCTGGTTGAAGAAGTGCGGGTCTACTATCTGCAAACCGGGTTGCCAGAGCTCGGCGCGAATCACGAGCGCCATGGCGCCGCCGATAAAGAACATAACCAGCGCGAACAACAGGTACAGCGTACCGATGTCCTTGTGGTTCGTGGTCGTCAGCCAGCGCAGGATGCCGGCCGGATGCTCGTCGTGATGATTGGCTGCGTGGGCCATGGTCGTTCTCCTCTATTCGTTCGTTTACTTCTGTTCTCGCGGAACAGGCTTGCGCGCGGCTTTGACCTGCGACGGTTGCACCACATCGCCGGTATTATTGCCGAAGGCGTTGCGCTCGTAGGTGATGACCGCAGCGAGGTCAACGTCGTTCAACTGCGCGCCAAAAGCCTGCATCGCGGTGCCGGGCTTGCCGTTTAACACTATATTTATATGGTTCGCGAGCGGCCCGGTGGCGATTCGGCTCCCGGCCAGTTTCGGAAAGGTGACCACCCCCTCGCCGTTCGGACCGTGACAGGCAACGCAGCTCGAGCCGTAGACCTTCTTGCCGCGTTCCAGCAACTCGTCCTTGGCGAAGGTTCTGCCGGCCGCGGTGGCGGCCTCGGCCTTGCCCCTGTCCTTCTGCGCCATCACCCATTTGTCGAATTCTTCCGGCGTGACCGCCTGCACCACGATCGGCATGAAGCCGTGATCCTTGCCGCACAGTTCGGCGCACTGACCGCGGTAAGTGCCGGGCTCGTCGATAAGGGTCCAGGTCTCGTTAACGAAGCCGGGGATGGCGTCTTTCTTTACTCCTAGCTGCGGCACCCACCAAGCGTGGATGACGTCGTTCGCGGTCAGCACAAAACGTACCTTCCTGCCGACCGGCAACACGAGCGGGTTGTCCACCTCGAGCAGGTAGTGTTC
>JBGPGJ010000131.1:0-5852 GCA_041483795.1 Sulfurifustaceae bacterium | reverse complement strand
TACGCGCGGTGTCGGATTTCGAGTTCGAGTTCCAGCTTGCCGGCATGAACCGCCGGCTTTCTCCGACCATCGAGACCGTGTTCATGACGCCCTCGGAGAAGGACATGTTTATCTCGGCCTCGCTGGTCAGGCAGGTAGCGCGGTTGGGCGGGGATGTGAGCGATTTTGTGCATCCCAAGGTCGCGGCTGCGCTTACGACCAAGATGCGTTAACATAACCGCCGTGATCCCCCGCCGTTTGCGTTTACAAGTATAGGTGTTTTGATGGCCTTGCTCATCACCGACGAGTGCATCAACTGCGACGTGTGCGAACCAGAATGCCCCAACGGTGCCATCACCCAGGGCGAGGAGATCTATGTAATCAATCCGGCGCTGTGCACCGAGTGCGTGGGGCACTTCGAGGTTTCTCAATGCGTAGAGGTTTGCCCGGTGGATTGCATCATCCTCGATCCGAACAACGAGGAAACGCGCGCGCAACTTGAGCGGAAGTATACGGCGCTAATCCGCAAGGCGGGCTGAACGAATTGGATGTATGGGCCAGTAGATAAAAAAGGCGGCCGAGGCCGCCTTTTTGCTTGTATCGCTTTTTAACCGTAGAGAACGTAGAGAGTTTCGAAGAAGATGAAAATAAATCCGGAACTGTTCGTTTTTCTTTGCGGATTCCGCGCCCCTCGGCGGTGAAAAGTCATTAAAGAAGGTAAATCTTCAGGCCAAATCGCCAGCGGCAGTCGTTTCGTTGACTTATTTGTTTTCGAGGGTGTTCATGATCGCGTCGGCGCGGCCTTCGACGTTTTTCTCCTGCTCGCGGATACCGTCGCGGATGCTCTCGAGCTCGCGGATGCGCTCGTCGAGCGTGTCGGTCGCTTGGTGGATGCGCTTGATGGACTCAAGCCGACGGCGTAGCAGGATCTGGTGCTCGCGTACCTGCGACTCCATCGGCGACATGACGTTGCGCAGCCATTGATCGGCGTCACGATTGGCCATCTTGAAAATCGCGCGGATCTTGGCGACCGAGGACTCGAAGAATCTACGCGACAGCGCCTGCTGTTCGGTGAAGAGCAAGGACGCGCCCTTCATGTACTGGTCATGCTTGGACTCGAGACGTTTGATCTCACGCAGGTAACGCGTGACCGAGAAATTTCCGGGCTTGAAGTGCCCGAGCCCGTGTTCTTGTTGGAACTTCTTGTACACCCCTTCCATCATCGCCTTGATTTCCTGCGCCTGGTGCGCGCCTTCCTCCATTGCCGTGTAGGCGCGTTTGAAGAAATTTTCCATGCAATTGCGTAACCCGGCGGTGGTGAGGCCGATCTCCATGTCGCGTTTGGTTTGTGCGATCAGCGTATCGAGGTTGCGCACGTTCAGGTGCGTGTACAAGATGTTGGTTTGTTGGGAGAAGATGGCGCGCGTGGCCTGAAAGCGCTGCAAGCTCTTTTCGAACACATCTTTGTCCACCTTGACCTTCTGCATCATGTGTTCGACTACGTCTTCGTTCTTGCCGGAGAGACCGGAGACTTCCTCCACGTGTTCGTACACGCCCTTCAAGCGTTGGCGAATGACGCCACGCAGGGTTTGAATGATCTCGTGCATGTCGCCGGCGATGTTGTCGCGTACGATCTCGCGCTTGGCGGGGAGAAGCTCTTGCGCCAACGCCTCTTCGAGCGCGCCGATGCGCGAGCGCTCGAGCACCTTCGAGTCATGTTTGACCTTGCCGAGCAGCGCTTTTTGCGCCGATACCGGATAGACGTTTTGTTCGGGAATGCCGAGGTGCTTAGCAGTGTCGCGGATCTGACGCTCGATCTCGCGCTTCACCTCAGCCCAGTCGCGCAACTCGTCCCACAGGCCGTCAATTTTGTTGAGCACCACGAGACGTCCCTTGTTCGGGGCATCCTTGCGGCTGCCGATGTGATCGTGCCATACCTGGATGTCACTCTTGGTGACGCCCGTGTCGGCGGCGAGGATGAAGAGTACGGCGTGCGCCGAGGGCAACATGGATAGTGTCAATTCCGGTTCGGCGCCGAGCGCGTTCAGGCCCGGCGTGTCGAGAATCACCAGTCCCTGCTCGAGCAGGGGATGCGGGATATTGATAATCGCGTGTCGCCACCTCGGGATTTCGACCAACCCATCCTCAGCCAGGCGCATGCCGATTTCGGTTTCTTCCTCGGCGACATGAAAGCCGAGGGTTTGCGCCTCCTCGCGCGAGACGTGTTTGACCTCGGTGATCTGATTCAGCACCCGCGCCATGGATTCGGGCGACTTGGTGTCGAGCATGAAGACTTGCCATTCTTCGGGGAAGCCCTTGTATTCGGCGATGCTCGTGCCGCTCTTGCGGGATTCGATCGGCAGCAGTTTGAGTGCGGGCTGGTGTCCGACTTCGTACATCAGTTCAGTTGGACACATGGTCGTGCGCCCGGCGCTCGAGGGCAGGATGCGCGCGCCGAAGCCCGCGAAGAAGATTGCGTTGATGAGTTCTGATTTACCGCGCGAGAATTCGGCGACGAAGGCGATATAGAGTTTGTCGTCGCGCAGCGTCGACAGCACGTGTTCCAGACGTTGGTCGGTCTGGGTATCGCCGAGGTCCTGGGACAGAAGCCATTGCTTCAGATCGGCCACCGCCGTGGCCAAACTGCCGCGCCAAGTGCCATAGGCCTCGAAGTGCTGCTCGAATCGTTTATTTTGTGCGGGCATGCCGCCGTTCGCCTCTACTCAGCCTGTATCAGCCTGTTGTTCAGTGCCACAGTGTTAACAAAATATTTCTGAGTTGTTATCTGTTCTGAGACAGTCGGCGACTCGAATCCGACTATCGGGTATATCAAGAATAGCAAATTCTCGTCCAATCAGTGGGTTCGGAGTGGTAACTCTATTATCCCATGAAGTCTAGCCTATAACTGACACTTGGGGCAGAAGAATGCCGATCGTTGTCCCAGCCGGACCCGGCGGATTTTCCCCCCACAGCGCGGGCAGGGTTGGCCCCCACGTCCGTACGCCTTGAGTTTTAACTGAAAATATCCGGATTGGCCGTTGGGTTGCTGGAAATCGCGCAGGGTAGTGCCACCGGCCCGCAGCGCGCGGGTGAGGGTGGCGCGGATAGTGCGTACCAATCGCCCGCATTCCTTACGGCTCAGACGGCCCGCCGGCCGTTTGGGCCGCACACCGGTCTCGAAAAGCGCTTCGCTCGCGTAGATATTGCCGATGCCGGCGACAATCCGTCCGTCCAACAAAAAGTCGCGAACCGCGCGGCGACGCCCGCGCGAGATGCGAAACAAATAGGCCGCATCGAAGGTCTCACTCAACGGTTCAGGACCAAGCTTAGCGAGCAGAGTGTGCTGTGCAGGTTTGTCCGTCCACAGCACCGCCCCGAAACGCCGTGGGTCTCGTAGACGCAAGCACCGGCCATTGTCGAACACGATGTCAACGTGTTCATGGGTATCCGGCGCGCGTGAACTATCTACTACTCGCAAGCTGCCGGACATGCCGAGATGAATGATGACGGTTCCAGCGGGTGTGCTAAGCAGCAAATACTTTGCGCGTCGTGTGACGTTCTCGATCCTTTGGCCCGGCAGCTCGCGTAGAAGTTGCGTGGGCACGCGCCAGCGCAGGTGCGGATTGCGTACCACCACGCGCGCAACGCGGTGGCCGGTGATGAGCGGCGCGATGCCGCGGCGGGTGGTCTCGACCTCGGGTAACTCGGGCATGGGAAAACGATGAAAAATTAAAAAAGCAAAATTGAGAATGCGAAGCAAGCGAAATTATTCATTTTTCATTCTTCATTCGCCAGGTTCAGCAATCGTTTTCCCGTTTCTTCCGGAAAGTGGTACTCCAGCTCCTCGTCGCGCCGGGCCAGAATGAATTCCGGTTTGTAGGCGAGGATCTCGAGCGTGAGGGTATCGCGTTTACCGTTTGCCCCCGATTCCAACTGTATCCGCTCGAGCGTCGGTTTAGTGGAAAGTCGTTCGACCGACAATGCACGCGCATTCTGCCAATTGGCGACAAATTCGTTCAGGCGATCGACGGAAATCTTTTCGTCGTGCGGCTCGCGCTGCCAAACGCCGTTCAGGCGCACGAGCCGCAAAGCGGGAAGGTACAGCGCCGTGAGCTGACGTTCCTCTTCGAGTAGTTGCGTGTCAATGAACGACGTGTAATCGAAAAACGCGGCCGAGAGTATGTAGCTCGGTACGAGTTGCACCATATCGAGGTAGTGTAAGTAAAGTTCGGGCTTGATCGGGTGCATGGCACCGACGGCGATTTCTTCGCTGTTGAACCGCAGTCGCACCAGCGGTTTGTCAAGGCCGTACTTGGACAGTTCCTCAGGATTCGCCGGCGTACGATATTCGCTCGTGGCGCTGACGACGCGCAGCAGACTTTCGATATTAAAGCGATTGGCGCGGGCGTGCACGGGCGCGCTCAGACGCCAACCGCCCGCGGTTTTCTCGATCGCGATCGGTTCCTGTCCCGCGCGTTCGATCCGAAGCTGCGTGACAGTCTCGGTCGTAAGTGGTGTCAACGGCGGGCCGGTGGGTTTGTCAGTACCCGGCCTGAAGTATGCGAACAGCGCCAGCCCGACCACCAATGCGGCTAGGGCGAGATTCAAATACCAGTGCGCGCGCATCGCTTACCTTTTGCGTCGTCGCCACCACACCGAGACGCCGCCGCCGATGAAACCCAGCGGCAAGACGACGAGAAAAACGCCAACGAGCGCGAGTTGCACGCTGTGCGATAGCTCCAGGCGACGGTCGCGCGCAGCGCGCACGGGGATATTCACGTACGCATCGTCGCGCGAGAGCCAGTTGATGAGACTCAGGGCGAGGTCGAGGTTGCCGGCGTTGGCGAGAAAGCTGTTGGAGAGAAAATCGCCGTCGGCGATGACGGCGACACGCTGTTCATGTTTGTCTTGGTTGCGTGTGAGCGTGGCCGCGAGCGTAAGCGGGCCGCGCATGTCTTTGCCCTTGTCGAAGGCGATTCGTCCCCCCAACGGGCCGGTCTCGAGCCAGGCCGACGGGCGGGTATCGAGCAGCGTCGAGCCCTGCCAACCCTTCGGTGCGTTCAGCTGCAACGCGCCGACTTGTGGGAACAGCGTGGCGTTGGCGAAATCGCGCACGACTGGATGCGCACCGTAGTTACTCACCAGGATCAGGGCGGCGTTACCGGTGATTTCCTGCGAGCTCGGGTCCACCACGGTGCCCGGAAGAAATTCAATACCGAGTGTCTCCGCGAGCGGTTCGAGCCCCAGCAGCGGTCCCGGGTCGGAGAGCCATAGCAAGTTGCCGCCGCGTTCCAGGTATTTGCGGATTTCTTTGACCTCGCCCGCCAGCAGCCGCGCGCGCGGTCCGGCAATGACAAACACGGCGGTGTTTTCGGGAATCCGTGGATTTTCCCCGAGGGAGAGCGTACGCGTCTTGAAGCCGCGCTTGCCGAGTTCGCCGGACCAGGTCGAGAGATCGAAGTTCGCCTGCCGGTCCGGGCTGCGCTCGCCGTGGCCGGAGAGGAACACGATCCAGCGCTCGCCGCGGTGCCCCAGGCGCGTCAGGGCGTTGGTAAAAGTTTCTTCATCGAGATGGCTCGGCGGAGCGATGCGTTCCTTGGCGTCGGCATGCTCGAGTAGAAGTTCGCCCTCATGTTGTACACCGGCGGCGCGTACCTCGGCCGGAGATTCGTCAGGATCCACGAAGCGCGTTTCCATGTCGGGCTTGTGACGACGGTAACGCTCGACCAGCGCCTGGATGCGGGCGCGAAGATCGCCGCGTTGCGAGACGAAGGCCGTGATCTTGACCGGACCCTTCAGGCGCTCGGTCGCGGCGATACTCGCTTCGGAAAGCGAGTGGCGACCGGTGCCGGTGAGATCAAGGCGCAGGCTGT
>JBGPGJ010000130.1:0-5870 GCA_041483795.1 Sulfurifustaceae bacterium | reverse complement strand
GGTCACCAGGCGGGGGATGAATGCCTGAGACAAGTCGCGGCGGTGCTCAAGCACGGCGTGCGCCGACCGGCGGATCTGGTGGCGCGCTATGGCGGTGAGGAATTCGCCGTGATCCTGCCGGGTGCGGACGTCGCCGGCGCCACCGCGGTGGCCGAGCGCATGCGCCGGGACGTCCAGGCGCTCAAGCTCGCGCACGTCAACAGTGTGACCGGTCACGACGTGACCATCAGCTTAGGAGTTGCCGTCCTCGTGCCGGATACGCAATCCTCAGCCTTGGAACTTGTGGCGACCGCGGATGAGGCGCTTTACCGGGCCAAGGCGGTCGGGCGCAATCAGGTGATCGTAGCCGATTCGATCGAGCCGGCCTCGGAAACGATTACGCTTTGAAATACCGATTGTCAGGGATCGCGATCGCGGCGTTATTTTTTTGCGTCGGCGTTCGAGACAGCGCGCGGCCAAGCTGGTAACGTGACGTTCCAGCGCGGTAATTGATGCGGCGGGTCAAAGCCCGAGATACCGTGGTGGTGGGGGAGGCGTTTACCGTCGTAACGTTGTGGGTCCACTTCATCGACCGCCGAAGCAAAAACAAAATATCGTATGAGTTTTCTTATGGAAGCGGCCGTCACCGGACACGGGTAGACAGGCCGATTCGATATAGGGCGGCCGTCGCTCGATAAACAGATTGACGACCGCTTCAAAAAATTATGGAACTCACGACCCATCTCATCCTTGTTGGTGCGGTGTTTCTGTTCGCGAGTATCTTTGCGAGCGCGGCGTCCTCGCGCCTCGGCGCGCCGCTGCTGCTGGTTTTCCTCGTCATCGGCATGTTAGCGGGCGAAGACGGGCCGGGCGGTATCCGCTTCGACGACATCCAGACCGCACACCTCGTCGGCACGATCGCACTTGCGGTTATCCTTTTCGACGGCGGTCTGCGCACGCGTGCAGCGACCTTTCGCGTGGGATTATGGCCCGCAGTGTCGCTTGCTACGGTGGGGGTTGTGGTGACCGCCGCGGTGGTCGGGTTGTTCGCGGCGTGGGTGCTTAATCTTCATTGGATGCAGGGCTTACTGATCGGCGCCATTGTCGGTTCGACCGACGCCGCTGCGGTATTTTCGCTTCTGCACGCGCAGGACATGGAGCTTAAACAACGTGTCGGCGCTACTCTTGAAATCGAGTCCGGCACCAACGACCCGATGGCCGTGTTCCTCACCGTTGTATTGGTCGAGTTGCTTGCCATGGGCAATACCGAGTTGAACGCCACGATTGTCGTTGAGTTCGTGAAGCAGATGTTGCTCGGCGCGTTATTCGGTATAGCGGCGGGTTACGCGCTCGCCTGGCTCATCAACCGCCTTACGCTTGTCACGGGTCTTTATCCGCTGTTTGCGATGGCAGGCGGCTTGACGACATATGCGCTCACGACCGCGCTCGGCGGTAGCGGTTTTCTTGCGATCTATCTCGCCGGCTTAGTGCTTGGTAACCATCGCCTGCACGCCGCGCAGACCATACTGCGCGTGCACGACGGACTCGCGTGGTTGTCGCAGATCGTGATGTTCCTGGTGTTGGGTTTGTTGGTGACGCCTTCGGCGCTACTCGATCACGCCGGGTCGGCGCTCGGTGTGGCGCTGGTGCTCATGCTGGTTGCACGCCCTGTTGCGGTGTGGGTGTCGTTGCTACCGTTTCGCTTTCCGAAGCGTGAGCAAATTTTTATCGCCTGGGTCGGATTGCGCGGGGCGGTACCGATTATTCTCGCACTGTTTCCGCTGCTGGTCGGACTCGACGACGCCAAGTTGTATTTCAATGTGGCGTTCTTCGTAGTGCTGGTGTCGTTGCTGGTGCAGGGTTGGACGGTGGCGCCGGCGGCGAAGTGGCTCGGTCTTCAGTTACCGGCGAGCAAGGGCGCGCTGCAGCGCGTCAACCTCGACGTGCCCGGCCAGTACCAGCAGGAGTTCGTCGGCTACCATGTGACGCCGGACGTCGCCGCGGCAGGTGAGGCGCCTGCGCATCTGCATCTGCCCGATGGCGCGCGCGTACTCACCGTGATTCGCGCCGATAGGAATTTATCGCCTAAGGAGGCAAAGGCGCTCGAGCCCGGCGACTACGTTTATCTGTTAGCCCCGGGCGCGGCGGTGGACGCGCTCGACAAACTCTTTGCCGCCAAGGTGCAGCCGGATTATCTGGAAGAACATCGCTTCTTTGGCGAATTCGTTTTGAACGGGGATGCAAAACTCGGCGATGTCTCGGCGGTGTACGGATTTCAGATCGAACCCGAGATCGTCCCCCGCACGCTGGCGGAACATCTGTCGAGCGTCTTTAAAGCCCGCCCGGTCGTCGGCGACCGCGTCGCCGTCGGTGGCGTGGAATTGGTCGTGCGCGAGATGCAGGGCAGGGTCATCACCAAGGTCGGTTTGCGGCTTGCGCCACCTGACCGTTAAGGTCGTGTAAGTCAGATCTCGGAACGAGATCGAACGAATCAAACGCAAAATTACCGTGAATCGAAACGCAGTGACAGGTCTACCGCCTTCACGTTCTTGGTGAGACTGCCACTCGAGATATGATCCACGCCGGTTTCGGCGATTGTGCGCAGCCGGTCAAGGGTGACGCCGCCCGAGACTTCGAGTTTGGCACGACCGTGCGTCTCGGCGACAGCTGCACGGATGTCATCGAGCGAGAAGTCGTCGAGCAGGATACGCCCGGCGCCGGCGGCGATGGCTTCCCGCAGTTCCGCGAGGTTTTCCACTTCTACCTCGACGAAAACGCCGGTCGGTGCGGCGGCTTTTGCCGCGCGCACGGCGGCGGCGATCGAGCCGGCGGCGGCGATATGATTCTCCTTTATGAGGATGCCGTCATAGAGGCCGAGTCGGTGATTCTGCGCACCGCCGCAGCGCACGGCGTATTTCTGCGCCAGGCGCAGCCCCGGCAATGTCTTGCGTGTATCGAGGATGACGGCGTTTGTACCCCGTGCCGCCTCGACGTAGCGACGCGCGGCGGTGGCGGTCCCGGACAGCGTTTGCAGAAAATTGAGTGCCGTGCGCTCGCCCGTGAGAATCGCGCGTGCCGGTCCGTCGAGCCGGCACAAGGTTTGGTTGGCGCGTATGTTATCGCCATCGCGTGCTTGCCAGGTGACGCGGATGCGCGCGTCTATCTGACGAAATACTTCCTCGAACCATGCCGTGCCGCACAGCACGGCGTCCTCACGCGTAATCACCCGTGCATGACTCATTTGAGCGGCGGGAATCAGCGTGGCGGTCAGGTCGCCGCTGCCAATGTCCTCGGCAAGCGCGCGGCGAACCGTGTCGGCAATGTCTTCCGGCAATGTGTTTTTCATTAGAAGAGTTGGGAGGTCGGCAAGAAGTGTAACTAGACGCTCACTGCGTAGCGGAGCGCCACTCCTTGTGAGGCAAACACAATAGAATGTCGCATTATCCCGGTCCTGAGGTCAGGTCAAAAGGAAACTAATACCATTCATGGTACAGGGTAGCAACCCGGTGATCGGGGTTTGCCAATTCAAAGTATTGACATGCGCACCGTCCCCGTTATGCTGGCCGGCGGGTAAAGCGGACCTTTCGCGAATGATCGCTGGCCATTCGCGCCGCCGAACGGGTGTAACTGATTTTGTTGCACGACATAAGGGGGTCGGCCATGCCTGTCCATCGGGGCATCGGTGCATGAAAGTCGAGTTCGCCAAGTCTCTACCCGAAGGTTGGGAACGATACTCCCAATTTTTCTTTGCGCTCGGCGATCACACGCGCCAGCAAATCCTGCTGGTGTTCGAGCCGAACGAGGAGATCTGCGTCAACGATATCGTGCGAATGTTTCAGCTTAGCCGTCCCGCCATCTCGCATCATCTCAAGGTACTACGTAACGCCGGGCTCTTGCTTTGCGATAAGCGTGGCAAGGAAGTCTACTACCGCGTGAACTACGTCCACTGCGCCGACGTGTTGCGCAGGGTGCACGAGTTTGTCGGCGAGCGCACCGGAAGTCGCGCCGCACACGCGCCACGTTCGCCACCGGATCTGAGCGGTCCTGTTTCTTGGGATCGTGTCGGCGGCGTCTTCCCCGCCGGTGTCGTGGGTACTGTCGAATCGGATGACTGACGGCTGGGTGACGGCGCCTGCGCCGCGAGCACCGGTTTCTCCCGATGCGTCGCTCGCGCTTCAATGGCACCGTTCGCAGTTACAAAAAGGCAGCGCTTGGGCCTTGACGATTCCCGGCGTCCAGGGCGCCCTGGCGGACATTCACCTTTAATAGCAAGAGCAAGCCCACGCCAAAGAAAAAAATCAGCGAAAGGATAGCGACACGGTAACTGCCGGTGAACTGTAATGCCAGGCCAAAGAGCAGCGGGCCGAACCAACTGGTGCCTTTGTCGCTGATTTCATAAAGTCCGAAGTATTCCGATTCCTGACCCCTGGGAATCATCAGGGAATACACTGAACGACTAAGCGCCTGACTTCCGCCGAGCACAATGGCGATGGCGGCGGCCATCAGATAGAAATCCAGGGTTGTCTTCAAAAAGGCATAGGCATAAATCAATGTTCCGATCCAAATCACCAGGCTGATGATGATAGCCCTTTTGGCGCCGACCGCTTGCGCGACGTAGTTGAACAGGACGGCGCCAACGAAGCCGATAAACTGGACCATCAGGATGACAGTGGTTAAGGTGGCCATGCCTAATCCCAGTTCCTCCTGACCGAATACCGATGCCAGGGAGATGACCGTCTGGATACCGTCGTTATAGATCAGGTAGGCGACAAGGAATAACAGCGCGTGGGGGTGAGCGCGGATTTTCCCCAAGGTATTCCGCAGTTGCTTGAGTCCGACGGTCAGATAGCGCTCACCCGGCGCCAATTGTTTGACGGCCTGATGCCGCTTCAACGCCAGCAGGGGGATCACCGTGAAAATGGCCCACCACAGACCGGCGGAGGCAAGATTGATACGCACCGCTTCGGCGATGCTGAGCCCGAGGTCGCTGGCTTTGGCGAAGAGCAAAAGATTCAGCGCGAGCAACAGGCCGCCGCCGATGTAACCCACGGCCCAGCCCATGGACGAGACGCGATCACGCTCCTCCGGTCGCGCGATATCCACCAGGAAGGCGTTGTAGAAAACAATGGAGGCACCGAAGCCGAGGTTGGCGATTACGAACAGGGCGCCGCCGAGCAGGTAGTTCGTCCCTTGCAGAAAATACATTCCCATGGTGGCGAAGGCTCCCAGGTAGGCGAAGAAGGCCAGCATCTGCTTCTTGAAATGCGTGTGGTCCGCGATGGCACCCAACAGGGGGAGAAAGAGCACTTGCAACAGGACAGACAGGGAGACGACATAGGGAAAGAACGATTCCGCCGCGATCTTGATCCCGAGGGGATAGACAAAGCCGCCGATACCCGCCGCTTTGGTAACGGTCGTAAGGTAGGGGCCAATGAATACGGTCAGGACCGTCGCGGGAAAGGCGGAATTTGCCCAGTCGTAAAAATACCAAGCGTACTGTTCCCGGCGGTGGGCGATGGTTTTTTGCATGTATGATGCGCTTTGAAATGGCGGGACAGGTTGCCGCTGTCCGGTCTGAATTTATTGTGGCGTATTCCTGTGCAATCCGCCAGAAAATTAGCGATGAAGATGACCAACGACTCGACGCCAATTCAATGGCGAGTTCGGTTACGGCTCGCCCTGGGTATCGGCCGACTCAGCCGATCATTATTCTCAAGTGACTGAGCGCGATTTTCTGTCGTGGCTGACGGGCCTCACGCTTGTCCTGGTCAGCGCGGGTTGGTTGTGGCGCTGGCTCATCCGCCGTTGCGAGGCGGCCAACCGCGCGGATTGGGGCCACAAGTGGGTCAACCGTCTCGATGGCTTGAATCGAATCTTCTGCCGACGCTTTC
>JBGPGJ010000129.1:0-5892 GCA_041483795.1 Sulfurifustaceae bacterium | reverse complement strand
CCATATTCAGACCGTGGACGAAGCGCGTGCGAAACAACCGCGACCCCTGCCATCGCTGGCGGCGGCCGCCGAGCGCCTGTGCAACGTCTATCCACGGCTGAACCGCGACTGGGCGCAAACGCTAGCGCAACGCGCGACGCGGCCCGCGCCGGACGGTGCGCCTGGCGCTCGACTATGGAAGTACGATCCCTTGCATCGCACGCGCTCGCCGCTGCTGTTCGATGTGGCGCAATACCAGGCTTTCGTGCGCCGTATTCAATGCCCGGTGCTGCTCGTCACCGGCGCCGAGTCGGAGATGAAGTTTTTCCGCGACCCATCGCGGCAGGCACTCTATCTCGATCCTCGCGTGGAGACCCTCGCCGGTGCGGGACACATGCTCCAGTTGGACCAGCCCTACACCCTCGCCGATACGCTGCTTGATTTCTTCCACGATTAATTTTTGTGCGCCGGTTGTAGCACGGCCGAAAAGCCAGTAGCGTAGCGCCCGGAAAAACGAGAAAACGATTTCAATGAAAGCGATACTGGTAAAGCAGCCGGGCGACGCGGAGGTATTGGAATACGCCGATGCGCCCGACCCGGTGCCCAAAGCCGGCGAGTTGCTCGTGCGCGTGCATGCGACCGCGGTGAACCGGGCGGATGTGCTTCAGCGTCGTGGCCTCTATCCACCGCCGCCGGGCGCATCCGACATTCTCGGCCTCGAGTTTGCCGGCGAGGTACTGGAGCCGGCAGGCCGCTGGCGCAAAGGCGACCGCGTCATGGCGGTCGTCCTCGGCGGCGCGTACGCGCAACTCGCCACCGTGCCGGCCGCGCAAGCGTTACCGATTCCCGACAATCTCGATTACGAGCAAGCCGCCGCCATTCCAGAGGCGTTCGAGACGGCTTATCTCAATTTATTCACGCTCGGCGGGCTTGAGAGCGGCGAATCGGTGCTCGTTCACGCCGGCGCCAGCGGTGTCGGCACCGCGACGATCCAGTTAGCGCGCGCCGCCGGTGCACGCGTATTCACCACCGCCGGCAACGAGGATAAGTTACAGCTATGTCGTAACCTCGGCGCAGAACTCGCGATCAATTACCGGCAAGAGAAGTTCGGCGAACGTGTGTTGGCGGCAACGGCGGGTCGAGGCGTAAACCTGATACTCGATTTCATCGGCGCCTCCTATTGGGACGCGAACCTCGCCGCGCTCGCGGATAACGGCCGACTGATGCTGATCGGCTTTCTCGGCGGCGCCAAAGGACAGCTAAATCTGACGCCGCTGCTCACCAAGAGCCTGACGGTGCGGGCCACCACCTTGCGCCGCACGCCTGCCGCCCAGAAAGAAGAGTTGGTGCAGGCGCTGGGCGCGTTCGCGCTGGAACGCTTCGCGCGTGGCGAGCTCAAACCCGTGGTTGATTCCGTGCACGCGCTCAGTCGTGCGGCGGACGCACACCGTGCGATGGAATCGAACCGCAACCTCGGAAAAATCGTGCTCAAGGTGGATTGAGTGCGAAACGAACGGTGTCGGTTGTAAGCTTCCTTATTGTCTTGACAACAACCCGCGACGTCCCGATTCGGGGCTTTACAAAAACCCGGGCAGATCGGATCGAATCACGCCACGGCGCCGGTATTATTCAGGAGAGTCATAGTCACAATTGATGCAGGGTATAGTCAGGTTTGCATTCCGCGAGGCGTGGGAGTAGCGTCCGCGCGCATCGTGCCCGTGGGAGAGAAAACGTTTGAATAACGACTCGCACGTGCAGCAGTCTTCAACTGCCGCACTTACACTGCTTGCACTGGGTGTTGTCTACGGCGATATCGGTACCAGCCCGCTCTACGCAGTCAAGGAAACCTTCAATCCCGATCACGGGATTCCTCTTATTACGGCAAACATCCTCGGCGGTTTGTCGGCGATCTTCTGGTCGCTGATGATCGTGGTCTCACTCAAGTACGTGACGCTCATCATGCGCGCGAATAACATGGGTGAGGGCGGCATCATGGCGTTGCTCGCGCTTGCCTCCTCCGCGGTCAAGGATCGGGCCCGCTGGAGAACGGTAATCCTGGCGCTCGGCGTAATCGGCGCGTCGCTGTTCTACGGCGACGCCGTGCTCACACCGGCGATCTCGGTGGTCTCCGCCGTCGAAGGTCTCGAGGTTGGCACCTCGGCGTTCAAACCTTACGTTATTCCCATCGCGCTCGGCATTTTGGTAACGTTGTTTGCGTTCCAACGCCACGGTACCGCCGTCATCGGCATGTTCTTCGGTCCGATCTGCGTACTCTGGTTTCTCGCACTCGGCAGTGTCGGCGTTTACAACGTCATGCAAAATCCGGTGGTGTTGTATGCGCTCAACCCGCTGCACGCCCTTGATTTTGTCACCAGCCACGGCCTAGCCTCATTCATCGTGCTCAGCGCTGTCTTGCTCGCGATCACCGGCGCCGAGGCGCTCTACGCCGACATGGGACACTTCGGCAAACGGCCGGTACGTATCGCCTGGTTCGGCTTGGTGCTGCCCGCGCTAGTGCTCAACTACTTCGGCCAGGGCGCGCTCCTGATCGCCAACCCCGCGGCGGTCTCGAACCCGTTCTATCTCTCCTATCCGCAGTGGGCGCTTTATCCAATGGTTGCGCTCGCCACCGCGGCCACGGTGATTGCCTCGCAGGCGACGATCTCCGGTGCGTACTCGATCACCAAGCAGGCGATCCAGCTCGGCTACCTGCCGCGCATGAACGTGTTACATACCTCGGCGAAGGAGATTGGACAGGTCTACGTTCCGGGCGTGAACTGGGTCCTGCTTGTCGTCGTGCTGGCCGCCGTGATCGGATTCGGCTCATCGTCGAGGCTCGCCTCGGCCTACGGCGTGGCGGTGATGGGTACGATGTTGATTACCACCTTCTTGACGTTCTTCGTGGTTCACTTCGGTTGGGGTTACAACCTGTGGCTGTGCCTCTTTGCCACCGGTTTCTTCATCCTGGTAGACACCGTGTTCTTCTCGGCGAGCCTGCTCAAGATCCACGATGGCGGCTGGTTTCCGCTCGCCATGGGCGCGATCGTGTTCACGATCATGATCACCTGGCGGCGCGGCCGCGAAATACTTTTAGATAAACTCCAGCAGTCATCTGTGCCGCTACAGACGTTCCTCGATGCGCTGCTCGCTAACCCACCGCATCGGGTGCCTGGCACGGCGATCTTTCTCACCTCCACGCCGGGCACCGTCCCGCACGCGCTGTTGCATAACTTGGCGCATAACATGGTGTTGCACGCGCGCGTGATCTTCCTCACGGTAATGGTCAAAAACAAACCATATGTCCCGCCGGCAGAACGCGTCGGCGTCGAACCGCTCGGCAACGAATGCTATCGCGTCGTTATCCATTTCGGATTCAAGGATCGGGCGGATGTGCCGAAAGCACTCGAGCTCTGCCGTCCGTTCGGTCTCGAATTCGAGATACTTCGCACATCGTTTTTCTTAAGCCGCGAAACTGTGATCCCGAACCTGCGCGCCGACGGCGGCATGGCGCTATGGCGTGAACGCTTATTCGCGGCGATGGCGCGCAACGCCGGCAGCGTGGTTGAGTACTTCAATCTGCCGAGCAACCGCGTAATCGAGCTGGGCACCCAGATCGAGATATAGCGGAGCGCTGCGGTACGGCCAAGCGGTTGATTTGCCAGCACACTCGTGCGCCGGCGGTTGCAACCTCTGGGTTGCGAAGGTAACGTTCGCGCGGCCGTGGTCCAAGGAGCAACCAATTGAATAGCGATTCGAATGTGCGGCGATCCTCGACCGCCGCACTCACACTGCTTGCCATCGGTATCGTCTTCGGCGATATCGGCACCAGCCCTTTGTACGCGGTCAAAGAAACCTTCTCTCCCGTCCACGGGATTCCTCTTACTACTGCAAATATCCTCGGCGGACTTTCGACGATCTTTTGGGCACTGACCGTCGTCGTCTCGCTAAAATACGTTACGCTCATCTTGCGCGCGAACAACAAGGGCGAGGGTGGCATCATGGCGCTGCTGGCGCTCGCCTCGTCGGCAGTTAAGAACAACCGGCGCTGGCGCGTACCGATCCTATTTCTCGGTCTAATCGGCGCGGCATTGTTCTTCGGCGACGCGGTGCTGACGCCGGCGATCTCGGTGCTTTCCGCCGTCGAGGGACTGGAGGTTGCCGCCCCGGGGTTAAAACACTACGTGATTCCGGTCGCTGTGATCGTGTTGGTGGCCTTGTTCGTTTTCCAGAGGCAAGGTACCGCGATCGTCGGCACGCTCTTTGGACCGATTTGTGTATTGTGGTTTCTGGCGCTGGGGACGGTCGGTATTTATCACGTCGTTCAGAACCCGATCGTGCTGCACGCGCTCAATCCGGCGCACGCGCTCGGTTTCCTCAGCGGACACGGTCTTGCCTCGTTCGTGGTGCTGGGCGCGGTGCTGCTCGCGATTACCGGCGCCGAGGCGCTCTATGCGGACATGGGACACTTCGGCAAGGGGCCGATCCGCCTCGCCTGGTTCGGCCTGGTGTTGCCGGCGCTGCTGCTCAACTACTTCGGCCAGGGCGCGTTCCTGATCGCCAACCCGCTGGCGCTCGAGAATCCGTTTTATCTAGCGTATCCGGGCTGGGCGCTGTACCCGATGATCGCGCTCGCGACGGCGGCCACGGTAATCGCCTCACAGGCGACGATCTCGGGCGCGTACTCGATTACCAAGCAGGCAATTCAGCTCGGCTATCTTCCGCGTATGAACGTGCTGCATACCTCGGCGAAGCAGATCGGCCAAATTTACATCCCGGCAATCAACTGGATGCTGCTGGTGGCGGTGCTGGCCGCGGTGATCGGATTCGGCTCGTCCTCCCGGCTCGCCTCGGCCTACGGCGTCGCGGTGATGGGTACAATGATGGTGGACACCTTCCTCGCCTTTTTCGTGATCCGCTACGGCTGGGGCTACCCGATGCTGCTGTGCCTCGTCGCCACCGGCTTCTTCGCCACCGTGGATTTGGCGTTTCTCTCGGCAAGCCTATTCAAGGTCGTTGACGGCGGATGGTTTCCGCTGGTCGCGGGCGCGACGGTATTCACGGTCATGACCACTTGGCGGCGCGGACGCGAGATCCTGCTCGCGCGCCTGAAACAATCCTCGGTCCCGCTGGAACCGTTCCTCGAGTCGCTGTTCGCCACCCCACCGCCGCGCGTACCGGGCACGGCGGTATTCCTGACCTCGGCGCCGGGCGCGGTACCGCACGCGCTGCTGCATAATCTCGCGCATAATAAGGTATTGCACGAACGTGTCGTGTTTCTCACGGTGATCGTCGAAGACGTGCCCTTCGTGCCCGCCGCCGAGCGCGTGAACATCGAGCCGCTCGGACACGAGTGTTATCGGATCATGATCCATTTCGGCTTCAAGGACCGGCCTGACGTTCCCAAGGCGCTCGAGTTGTGTCGCGAGCACGATCTGGAATTCCACATGCTCCAGACCTCGTTCTTTCTGAGCCGTGAAACCGTCATCCCAAGCGTTCGCAACGGCAAGGGCATGGCGCTGTGGCGCGAACGCCTGTTTGCCACGATGGCGCGCAACGCCGGCAGCGTCGTCGAGTATTTCAATCTCCCCACCAATCGCGTCATCGAGCTCGGCACCCAGATCGAGATTTGAATAGTTTTTCGGTGCTCAGGCTCCCGAGTTTCGGCGCTTGAACATTCCGTAACCTTCCATGGTCATGACCGCCTCGCCGTGCTGATTGAAAACTTCCCATTTGTGCCTGACCGTGCCGCGGTCGGGTTTGCTCATCGACGGGCGCGCCTCCAACACGGTCATTTTCCCGCGCAAGCTGTCTCCGGGCCGCACCGGCTTCAACCAACGTACCTTGTCCACACCGGGCGAGCCGAGACAGTTCGCCTGGAATAGATAGCCTTCGTACATCAGGCGCATAGTAATG
>JBGPGJ010000128.1:0-5903 GCA_041483795.1 Sulfurifustaceae bacterium | reverse complement strand
TGGCGAGCAGCTCCTTGCCGCCGCCATACTTGTGCCAGGAGAGCATCATGTTCCCGTCCATGCCGAAGGCGGGGCTCGATCCCCACAGCCCCAGGGCATTTTGCTTGCCGTAGTGATAGTCCAGCACGCCGTGACCGCCGTCGAGCACGCCTTTCGACACCGCGTCGAGCAGGCCGAAGGCCGGCACCACCGAGCCCGCCGGCAGCACCTCGATCTTGAGGTCGCCGCCGGTCATGTCGTTCACCTTCTTGGCGTAGTCGAGCGCGAACTCGTGGAATATGTCCTTGGTCGGCCAAGTGCTCTGGAAGCGCAGACTGATCACCCCCTGCGACTTGGCGATTGCAGGGAAACCGATGGCCGCGGCACCGCCCGCCGTAGCGACCGTCGCCGCGGCGCCGGCCAGGAACCGCCGGCGTGAAACCTTCTTGGCAGTCCCGGCGCGAACTGATTTCGTTTGTTTCTTGCTTCTGCTGCTCATGGGGTATCTCCTCGATGGAATGTAGTTATTAACCGTTTTGGATATGCATCGCAACCGCGATGCCTCTAGGCTACCAAAAAGCGACGACCAACTCACGCTCACGCATGCTGAACCTCAATCTGCTCGACCAGCGTGCAGGCGTCGCTTACTTCAAATTTACCGGGTTGCTCGATATTCAACGTTTTCACCACGCCGTTCTCGGCCAGCAGCGAGTAGCGTTGCGAGCGTATCCCCATGCCACCTGCCGACAGATCGAGCTCGAGCCCGAGTGCCTTGGCGAAATCGGCGTTGCCGTCGGCCAACATGCGTACCTTGCCCTGCGCGTTCAACGCTTTGCTCCACGCATCCATGACGAAGGCGTCGTTGACCGAAACGCAGATGGTTTCGTCCACCGAGTTCGCTTTCAACTGCGGGTGGTACTCGATGAAACCGGGGACGTGTTTGGTCGAACACGTGGGAGTAAACGCGCCGGGCAATCCGATGATGACGACACGGCGACCGCGCGTGAGTTCCTCGACCGTGCGCGGCTTCGGGCCGTCGTTGGTCATCTCATAAAGAGTACCCGCGGGGAGACGATCCCCTACGCGAATCCGCACACCATCCTCCTGCGTGTTTAGCGTTCCAGCCGCGCCGGACCGGTCCAGACCGGCGGGGGCATAATTAAGCGCCAAACCCGCAGAGTTGTCCATCCTGGTGCCAAGTAATTGGTTATTCAGCCCGGCACCGGCCTGGGGACGGTCTTAACTTACATTTCTTACTTATTTCTTACTTACTTTTAGGTGGCCCCCTGGGATTTGAGCCGGCAACCGCCGCGACCCTGGCGTTTCGCCCGGTATATCGCCTCGTCCGCGTTCTTTACCGGCCCTTCGGCATTGTCCCCCGCCGTCCGGGAAAACGGCTATTTCGATTCCACAATTCGAAATTACGTCTTCCCCTCCAGTACCAGAGTCCGGCGTAAATGCTCGGCGATGTTTTGATTCGCGCCACGCATGCCACCGCACAGCCACGCGGGGTGGCGGTCACCCCTGACGGTCGCTACGCCGTCGTAGCTGGGGGCGCCCAACTAACGGCGCTGCCGTTTGCGGGCTACGGCGCATTCTGCGAGCAAGTGACGAGTGTAGATTCGTGCGGAGCGTTGTGGGTGATCGATTTGAAAACTAATTCAGTCATTGCGAACGTCACCGGCGTCGGCAACGAACCATATGGCGTTGCGGTCGCGCAAGACGCAGATCGCGATGATCACGAGGATCGGTCTGATCGTCATGACAGATAAGACGAACTAATTACGCAATAAGATTTTCCTTCCCCGCCGCGCCCGGCGTTTCGCGCACCAAACGCGGGACCAGATAGCCGGGCAGGCGGGCGTTGAGTTTGCCCCACAGCCGGCGCGCATGCGTTTCATCTACGTCGAAATGCGCCGCGCCCTGCACCTTGTCGAGCAGGTGCAGGTAGTACGGAAGCACGCCGACCTCGAAAAGCGTTTCGCTCAACTGCGCCAGCGTCTCGACGCTGTCGTTCACGCCGCGTAACAGCACCGATTGATTGAGCAGCGTCACCCCCGCCGCTCGCAGCCGCGCGAACGCGGCGCGTACATCGTGATCAATCTCGTTGGGGTGATTGACGTGTAAGACTATAACCGCCGCAAATCGCGACTCACGCACCAAGGCGATCAACGCATCGGTCACGCGCGCGGGCACAACAACAGGTGTACGCGTGTGTATACGTAACCGTCGAATGTGTGGAATAGCCTCCAACCGCGAGACCAATTCCGCCAACCGGCGATCGGACAACGACAGCGGATCGCCGCCGCTCAGGATCACCTCCGAGACGGTCGAATTGGCGGCGAGGTAATCGAGCGCACCGCGCCACTGATCAACCGCGGGGTTGGCGTTCGCGTAGTCGAAATGGCGGCGGAAACAGTAACGACAATGCACGGCGCAAGCGCCGGTCGCAGTCAGCAGCACGCGCCCTTCGTACTTGTGCAACACGCCTGGCGCGACCATGGCGGTGCGGTCGCCCACCGGGTCGGCGCTGTACCCGGATACCGTTAAACATTCTTCGCCAAGCGGCAGTACCTGACGCAATAACGGATCATGCGGATCGCCGCGGCGCATGCGCGCCACGAATCCGCGCGGCACCCGCAGTGGAAACAGCCGGGCGGCGGCGCGCGCGCCTGGCAACCACTCCTCCCCCAGACCCACGGCCACCAACAACTCGGCCGGATCGGTAATGGCGGCGCCCAGCTCCGCCTGCCAGGCGGACGGCTGGGGAATCGGTGCGGTTATCGGTATCATAGCGCGCTCAATTTTACCCGTTTCGACTTATAGAAGGTGGTTCATGGCGACTTACAACACCAACGAATTCAAGGCCGGTCTCAAGGTCATGCTCGACGGCGACCCGGCCACGATCGTGGAAAACGAATTCGTTAAGCCCGGCAAAGGTCAGGCGTTCAGCCGCGTGCGCATCCGCAATCTCAAGAACGGACGCACCATCGAGCGCACGTTCAAGTCCGGCGACACCATCGAGGCCGCGGACGTGGTGGATGCCGAAATGCAGTATCTCTACAACGACGGCGAGTTCTGGCATTTCATGCAGCCCGAGACGTTCGAGCAAATGGCGGCCGACAAGACAGCCGTCGGCGATGCAGCAAAGTGGCTCAAGGAACAGGACGTGTGCATGGTGACGCTCTTCAACGGCGTGCCGCTCTCGATCGAACCACCCAACACTGTCACGCTCAAGATCGTCGAGACCGATCCGGGCGTGCGCGGCGACACATCGGGCGGTGGCGGCAAACCGGCGACTCTCGAGACCGGCGCCGTGGTGCGCGTGCCGCTGTTCGTACAACAAGGAGAAATGATCAAGGTCAACACCCGCACCGGTGAATACATTTCGCGGGCGTGACCGCGGGCGCTGCGCGTCCTATTCGAGATCGTAAAGCGTCGGGCCTGAATCCGTCGAAGCGAGGTCACCCAGAAAACTGGGTTAACCGTGCGAACGTTACTCAAGCGCTGCCGCTGAAATCTTGTCCGTAATCGAAGCCGGAACAACACAAAGGATGGCGGTGCGCAGTCATAGACGCTTCATAACCGCGCGGGCTATTCGCACAGCGCACGCCAACGCATGGTGAACAGAATCACCCGAGCTTCCTTTTTAGCCGGTGCCAAAGCGGCCGTTCCGATCTGGATCGCCTTTATCCCGACCTCTTTCGCCATGGGCATCGCGGCCAAAGTTCACGGGCTAGCGCTTGGCGAAATCGTACTGATGTCCATGCTGGTGTACGCCGGGCCGGCTCAGTTCGCCGCGCTCGAGCCCCTGGCGACCGGGAGACCTGTTTTACAGATCCTGGCCACGACGTTTTTGATCAATCTCCGTTTTTTGATTATGAGCGCCGCCATCGCCGCCTACTTCCGTGGCGCAAAGCGCGTGCGCCTGCTTTTCGGCTCGCAGTTTATCAGCGCCAGCAGCTTCATTATTCCTTTTACCCATTTTCAGAAACAGGCGGCGGGAAGCGCCGCGGCCGACGTGGCGGAGAATTCCGGGGAACACAACCTGCGTTATTTTCTCGGCGTTGGGCTTACCAGCTTCGTGGTTTGGGTGACCGGCTCGGCGGTCGGCTACTGGGCGGCGCTGGGCGTACCGGCCGGATTCGACGAAGCGCTCAAATTCATTCTACCGGGTTACTTCGCGTGCATGTTGGCCGTGGAAATCCGCGAGCGCACCGCGCAGTGGATCAGCGCGGCCAGCTTTTTTGCCGCACTGCTTGGCATGATGCTCAATCCAAACTGGGGCTGGCTCGTCACTGCGCTCGTGATTGCGACGGCGGGATGGATGGCGGAAAAATGGATACGACGCGAGTCCTGACCATCGTGGGCATGGGGCTGATGACCTACCTGACCCGGGTGGTGCCACAGCTTTACCTCGCGGGACGCCGCTTTCCAGCGGCCTTCGATCGTTATTTGCGCTACCTCGCCTACACCCTGATGACCAGCATTATCGCGACCAGTCTGTTTTTTGTCGGTGCCAAATTTGAGCTCGCCGCTGCCCCATCGCGCGGCCTTGCACTGCTCGCGGCCGTCCTCGCTGCCTATTGGTCGCGAAGCGCCCCGCTCGGCTTGGCGTTGGGCCTGGTCCTTGTTGTGGCCCTGCCCTGGTTGATGCGTTAATGCGTGCGTGACGCTGGAGTATGATGTTGTACTACCCATGAACACCCGTCCCGATCTTCGATACGCCGACATCACGCAAGAAGCGGATCCCGCGCGCCGGCGAACCGTCGTCGCCGCGCTACGGGAATTTCTGCCGCCGCCGTGCGTACTGTCCGCGGAAGAAGACACCAAACCTTACGAATGCGACGGCCTGACCGTGTACCGCCAGGTACCGATGTGTGTTGTCTTGCCCGAGACCGAGGAACAAGTGCGGCAAGTGCTGCTGACCTGTCGCAACCTCGACGTGCCCGTGGTTGCGCGCGGCGCCGGCACCGGCTTGTCGGGCGGCGCGACGCCGCATGCCTCGGGCGTGTTGCTGTCCATGGCCAGATTCAACCGCATCCTGCGCGTGGATCCGGTCGCCCGCGTCGCGGTCGTGCAACCCGGGGTGCGCAATGCGGCGATTTCCGATGCCGCCGCGCCGCATAAGCTGTACTACGCGCCCGATCCCTCGTCGCAAATCGCCTGCACCATCGGCGGCAACGTCGCCGAGAATTCGGGCGGCGTGCACTGCCTGAAATACGGACTGACCGTACACAACGTGCTGCGCGCACGCGCCCTCACCATTGACGGCGATGTCATCGAGCTTGGCTCCGAGGCGCTCGATGCGCCGGGTTACGACCTGCTTGCGCTCATGATCGGCTCGGAAGGGATGCTCGCCGTTTTGACCGAAGTCACGGTTAAGCTACTGCCGACGCCCGAAACCGCACGTGTCATTCTCGCTTCGTTCGATGACGTCACGATAGCGGGCAACGCGGTCGCAGACATCATCGCCGCCGGAATAATTCCCGCCGGCCTCGAGATGATGGACCAACCGGCGGTCCGGGCGGTCGAGGAATTCGCGCACGCGGGCTACGATCTCGATGCCAAGGCGCTGCTGCTATGCGAATCCGACGGCATACCGGAAGAGGTCGAGGAAGAAATCGCATGCATGGTCGAGGTGTTGAGGCGCGCCGGCGCCAGTGCGATCCACGTCTCGCGCAACGATGAGGAACGCCACAGGTTCTGGGCCGGGCGCAAGGCGGCGTTTCCCGCGGTCGGACGGATTTCGCCGGATTACTACTGCATGGACGGTACGATACCGCGCAGCAAAATCGGCGAAGTGCTGCGCTTCATCGCCGAGATGGAAAAAAAATACGGTCTGCGCTGCCCGAACGTGTTCCACGCCGGTGACGGCAACCTGCATCCGCTCATTCTCTTCGACGCCAACGAAGCCGATCAGG
>JBGPGJ010000127.1:0-5980 GCA_041483795.1 Sulfurifustaceae bacterium | reverse complement strand
CCCTGCGGTCGAGCGGCGCGCGCTTCCGGCGCGCGCCAAACGCTCGCCCACAATGGCTCTACGGCGTGGGCAGGTGCGTGGCACACAACGCCACGCACCGCACGCCTACCTCGTACTACGCGCCATCGCTTCGCTTTCCATGGCGCGTAGCGGTGGTTGCGGCTGACGGCGGTCCGATAACGTGGCTGCAGGCATCCAAACGTTTCGCCGCCGGCCTGCTCTCACTCGCCGGCCTGGGGTTAGGTTTTATCTGGGCACTGGTAGATCGGAGAAAACTCGCGTGGCATGACCGGCTCTCCGGCACACGTCTGATTCACCTGTAAATCAGACACTGCGGCGCAACAAAAATAACGCGCCGATCAGAAACAATACGATCGGCAGCGTGGCTCCGAGAAACGGGGGTAACCCAAAGATCAACCCGAAGTGGCCGAAACTTCGGCCCACGACGACAAATGTCAGCCCGAGCACCACACCGGCAAAAATTCGCTGGCTCATTCCGCCCGCGCGGGTATGACCGAATGCAAACGGCGTGGCAAGCAACACCATCACCGCTACCGCGAGCGGCATGAGCAGCTTCTGCCAAAGCACGAGCCGGTAACGCTCAGTGCTCTGACCGTTGCGCTGCAAGTGCTCGATGTATGTCACGAGTTGCTGTATGGAAAGCTGTTCCGGCTGGACGGCAAACACGCGCAACACGTCCTGTGTCAGTGTCGTGGACCAAGGTTGGTTATCCGCGCGGCGCGCCTGGATGTCCGTCTCGTCAACATGGCTTTCCCGAACGTTCTCGAGCCGCCAACCGGCAGGAGTGTACACCGCGCGCTCGGCGCGCGTCTGGACGCGCAGCCGGATATCATCCTCGAACGAATAGACGTTCACCCGCAACAGCGACAAATCCGGCAACACCTCGCCGATGTTGATGAAGCTGTTGTTGTCGCGCAACCATATCCCCGTTCGCTGCTGCACCACTCCCCGGGCGAGGGCCTGCGCGCGCCCGAGCTGAGCGCGGTTTTCAGCACCCGGCACCACGTACTCCCCGAGCGCCGCGGCAATCACCGCAAATACCACTCCGACTTTCATCACTGCTGCAATGATCTGCCAGACCGATACCCCGGCCGCGCGCATGGCCACCAGCTCGGCGTTGACCGCGAGCGTGGACAGCCCGAGCAGTGCCCCGATCAATGTCGCCACCGGAAAAACTTCATAAAGTTTGCGCGGTTGCGACAGCAAGATGTAACGCACCAACTCGTAGAGGCCGAAATTTGCCTGACCGTAGTCCCGCAGGCCGTCCAAAAAAGCGAAAAACACCGTGAGCGCGACCAACACCCCCAGCACGAGCCCGGTGGCGCTTACGACGCGTGTTGCGATGTAGCGGTCGAGCAGCGTGAACATCAGTGCCTCCCACCCGCCTCGCTTGCAGCACGCGCGAACAAAGGCCACCCAAACAGCGGACGGTTGGCCGCGCGCCGGGTGAACAGATAGATGGCGATCGCCAGCATTCCCGCGTGCACCCACCACAACCCGGCCGACCCCGGTACAAAACCTTTCTTGAGCAACGTTTGACCCAACGCCAGTAAGTTCGAATAAATGACGTACACCAGGATCGCTGCGAATAAATTCGACAACCGCCCGCGGCGCGGATCGGTGTAAGCAAGCACCAGCGCGAACAACGCCAGCACCGTCGCCATCAACGGCTTGGACAGCCGCCAGTGCCACTCGACGTGGGCGTCGGCATCGGTTTGGGCCAACAATTCGGCCGTGCCCATTCCATCCACCTTGGGCGGCGGCGCAACGAAGGGCTTGGACTCGAGCCGCACACGCAGGGTCTCAAACTTGAGTAACCGGTAAGCCGCTTCGCCGGGGATACCATCGTATGAATTACCGTCCACTAACGCCAAAAAGCGATCGCCCGTGCGCTCGTCGGTGTAGGGATACCCTGCACGCGCGACGACGATACCCTCGCGCCCACCGTCCAGACCGCTGAGAAAAACATTGGCCAGAATCCCCGTCCTGCGGTCTACGCGCTCGGCGTAAAAGGTCTTGCCACCCGGGGTTTCGTTGAATATCCCGGGCGCGATGCCCATCGGCTGTGTCTGGTGCTCGCGCTCGAGTTTGAGGCGCTCCATGCGCGTGAGCGCCCACGGAGTGAAATAGAAACTAAGTGCTGAAATAGCGATCACGACCGCGGCGGTGAGTAACAGCGCCGGTCGCAGCAGTTGCGCCAGCCCAATGCCGCAGGCGGCGAGCACGGTCATCTCGCTGTCGCGGTACCAGCGCGCCGCCGTGAGCAACACGCCGAGATACAGCCCCAGCGTCAGCAGCAGATCCAGACGCCGCAGCGCCTCCAGGCCGAGCATTTGCAGCAGGATGTCCTCGGCCAGATCGCCGCGTACCGCGCGCCCGAGCAGAACCGTAAGGCCGACGAAGCCCATGACCACCACCAGCACCAGCGTGATTGCGGCCGTGTTGCGCGCGGCCTCGCGAACGAAGGCGCGGTAGATAATCATCGGGGGGGCCTCTCGTCCGACTTTGACAACCCATCGTTAAACAATGGAAAATCGGCACGGATGGGGCGTGTGCCGGGAAAACGCCGCCGATGTAAAGTTTTCGGAATCGAGACGGCCATTAATGGCTTGATTCGCAAACGGAAGTAGTCCAGAGACCGAAGGGACTATATCACAACTTTCCCCGCAGAATATGCGTGGCGGAACACAACTTTCCCCGTAAAATGCGTGGGGGGGAATACAACTTTTCCGCGCACTCCGGAACTCACGGGGCGCATGCGCGACGGGAATTGAACGATGGAATTCAGCGTCAAGAGCGGCACACCGGAAAAACAACGCAGCGGCTGTCTCGTCGTCGGGGTGTTCGAGACCCGCAAGCTCTCGAGCGTAGCGGAGCAGATTGACGAGGTCTCTGGCGGTGCCTTGTCCGCAATCCTGCGCCGCGGCGATCTCGAAGGTAAAGCCAGCCAGACGTTGCTGCTGCACAACCTACCGAATCTCCCGAGCGAGCGCGTGCTGCTCATCGGCTGCGGCAAGGAAAAAGAATTCAACGAGGCGCGTTATCGTGAAATCACCGCCCGCGCCATGGGCACGCTTAAAGACACCGGTGCGACGGAGATCACGAGCTACCTCACCGACCTCGACATAAAAAACCATGACATCGCGTGGCGGGTCCGCCAGGCGGTGGAAGTCAGCGAAGCGGCGCTTTACCGCTTCGATCAGCTCAAGAGCAAACCGAATAATCATCGCCGCGCATTGAAGCGCATGGTGCTCGCCGTCCCCAAGCGCAGCGACCTGTCCACGGGCGAACACGCCGTGCAACAAGGCGTGGCGATCGCCGCCGGTATGAAGCTCCTGCGTGATCTCGGCAATCTCCCAGGCAATATCTGCACACCAGGCTATCTCGCCGAGCAGGCCAAAGAACTCGGTCAGCGAGCCGGCATTAAAGTCACGGTGCTGGAACGTGAGGAAATGGAAAACCTCGGCATGGGTTCGTTCCTCTCGGTCGCGCGCGGCAGCCGCCAACCGCCCAAGTTCATCGTCCTCGAATACCGCGGCGGCAAGGACGACGAGGCGCCGATCGCACTCGTGGGCAAGGGTATAACCTTCGACTCCGGCGGCATCTCCATCAAGCCGGGCGACAAAATGGACGAGATGAAGTTCGACATGTGCGGCGCCGCGACCGTGCTCGGCACGCTCCAGGCCGCCGCCGAACTCAAGCTCCCGATCAATATCGTCGGCCTGATTCCGACGTGTGAAAACCTGCCCGACGGCTCCGCCATCAAGCCCGGCGACATCGTCAAGAGCTTGTCAGGCCAGACGATCGAGATACTCAACACCGACGCCGAGGGTCGGCTGATCCTGTGCGACGCCCTCACCTACGCTGAGCGCTACAAACCCGCCGCGGTGGTGGACATCGCCACGCTCACCGGCGCCTGCGTGGTCGCGCTTGGCAACCACGCGAGCGGCTTGCTCGCCAACAACGATCAACTCGCGCGCGAGCTGATCGCCGCCGGCAGATACACCTACGACCGCGCCTGGCAACTGCCGCTGTGGGACGAATATCAAAAACAGCTCGACAGCAACTTCGCCGACATGGCCAACATCGGCGGGCGCGAGGGCGGCGCCATCACCGCCGCCTGCTTCCTGTCGCGCTTCACCAAGAATTTCAAGTGGGCGCACCTCGATATCGCCGGCACGGCATGGAAGTCCGGTAAAGAAAAAGGCGCCACCGGCCGGCCGCTGCCGCTGCTCACGCAGTTCCTCATCAATCGCGCGGCACAGGATACCGAGCCGCAAACATGACGCGCGTGGACTTCTACGTCCTGGAATCCGCCGCCGAGGGGATCGGCGATGTACAGGGACGTACAAGTGTCGCGGGAGACAGGGTGAGCCGCGAAGCGGCGAACGCCCGGCCAGGGAAGGCCGGGCCGGGCTTCGAGCGAGGCATGGACAGCGCAGCGAAGAAGTCGGAAGCGACCAGGGACGTCGCGGTCTGCCGGCTTACCCACAAGGCCTTCGCGCAGGGGCACCGCGTCTACCTGCTGACGCCGGACGAAGAGGCGGCGCGGCGACTCGATGCGCTGTTGTGGACTTTCAACCAGGGAAGCTTCGTGCCGCACGCAATTCATCCGGCGCCGAACGACGCGCCGGTTTCGGTTCTTATCGGGACCGACGAGCCGCCCGCCGACCACAACGACGTCCTGATCCAGCTCGCCGTCGAACCGCCGGCTTCCTTCGAGCGCTTCCAGCGCGTGCTCGAGGTCGTCGGGCCGAATGAAAGCGATAAGCAACATGGACGCACCCGCTTTCGTTTCTACCGCGAGCGCGGCTGCACTCCGACCATGCACACGCTCTAGTTTAAGATACCGCTACACTTCGATCATGGCGGACACGCGGCTTAAGCACAAACCGAACGAGAAGCACACGCTCGACGAGGTGCTGAAGTCGCTGCGGGACCTGGTGAGCAACGAGGTGCTCGAGAAATCGCGCCCGCCCCTAGCCGAACCCAAGTCGGCGTTCACGTCGGAAACGACGGTGGACATGCGCGACATCCTCAGTTCGCTTGAAAACCTTCTCGCGGACGATCTCAACATCGAGAACCGGCCGGCGACACCGGCGACCACCGCGGAGACCGAAACTCCGCGCGCCGCAGTCAAGGTACCGCCGAAGGCAAAGGCGCGCGCGCCGACCGTTGCCAACATGGAAGAGGCTATCGAAGCGGCGGAAGCCGTTGAATCTGCGCTGACGGTTACCGACGAGACATCTGTATCGGAACGAACGATTGCCGATGAAGCGCCCGCGTTGGAACTCACCATCGAGGAACCGCCGAGTGCGCCGGCGAAAGGCATGCAGCAGGAATTGTCATTCGCATTCGATGCCCCCGGCCGGCCAGCGATTGATGTCGAACGAGCGCCCGTTTCCACCGACGTCGGCCTGCCCACGATTGAGGTAGAGGAAACGCCGCTCGCGGCCGGGGACGAAGCGGCCTTCGCTTCCGATACGGCCGCCGAATTGGAAATGATTGCGGACGAGATCATGGCCGCGCCCGCGCCTTCCGAAACGGCGCCTGCGGCTGACTCCTACGGCGTGGACTTCGCGTCGGACACGGACCTCACGTCTGCGGAAAACGCCGGGGCCCCGGAAGAACTCTCCTTCGAGGCGCCCCCCACGCGGACGGATACACCAGATACCATCGAATACACCCCGTCAGCGAAAACGACGCTCGAGCCTGACAACGCGGAGACAGCGGCGACGCTCGAAGATCTGACTCCTCCTGTGCACGACGAACCGCCCGCGAGCGAAGATGCCATCCTCGAACGGTCCGAGCCGCCACATCCAGCCGATGCGCAAACCGGCGACAGCGACTCCGGCTCCTCGCTCGGCGAAGTGGTTGAACTCGATGTTTCCGCACCGGAGCCTGCCGCGGCCTCGCAATTGCCGCTAGACAATATCCCCGTGCTCGAAGACGTGGCGCT
>JBGPGJ010000126.1:0-5997 GCA_041483795.1 Sulfurifustaceae bacterium | reverse complement strand
TGACGTAAAGCGCCGGCACCGACAACTCGCGATGCAGCCGTTCGAGGTAGGGTAGGATGTCGGCCTTGCTCGCTTCATCGAGCGCGGACAACGGTTCGTCCATGAGCAACAGGCGCGGGCTGGTGAGCAGGGCGCGCGCGATGGCGACGCGCTGGCGCTCGCCACCGGAGAGATGCCGGGGCCCGCGTTCGAGAAGCGGCCCGACACCCAGCAGCTCCACCGCCTGCTCGAAGACCACCCGTCGCTCTTTCGACGGCACGCGCTTGAAGCCGTACTCGAGATTTTTCCGCACCGACAGGTGTGGGAATAGACTCGCTTCCTGAAAGACGTAGCCGATCGCGCGTCGGTGCGCGGGCAGGAAATGACTGCGCGATTCGTCTTGCCAGGTGTCGCCGTTGACGCACAATCGGCCTTCGACGGCACGCGTCAATCCAGCGATGCAACGCAGCAACGTGGTTTTGCCGGAGCCCGACGGGCCGAACAGCGCCGTGATGCCGCGACCGGGCGCGGTAAAGGCGGCGTCGAGCGTGAAGCTGCCGAGCCGTATACGGAAGCGCGCCTCGATGTCGTTCACTTGTTCCGCTCCAGCCGCCGGTTAATCAGGAACAGCGCGAGCAGCACGACGAAGGCGAACACCACCATGGCGGCGGCGAGCGCGTTCGCGTTGGCGTATTCGAGCGTTTCCACGTGATCGTAGATCGCGACTGACAGTACTTTGGTTTGTCCGGGGATGGCGCCGCCGATCATGAGCACGACGCCGAATTCACCGACAGTGTGCGTGAAACCGAGCACGGTCGCGGTAAGAAATCCGGGCTGCGCGAGCGGCAACGCCACGGTAAAAAAACGATCCCACGGGGAGGCGCGCAACGTGGCGGCGACCTCGAGTGGGCGCTCGCCCATCGCCTCGAAAGCATTTTGAATCGGTTGCACCACGAACGGCAACGAGTAAATAGTGGAGCCGATGACGAGACCGGCGAACGTGAACGGTAACGTGCCGAGCCCCAGCGATTCGGTCAGCATGCCGACCGACCCCTTGGGCCCGAGGAACAGTAATAGATAAAAGCCCAGCACGGTGGGTGGCAGCACGAGCGGCAGGGCGACGATCGCACTTGCCGGTTGTTTAATCGCGGAGCGCGTGCGCGCCAACCACCACGCGATCGGTGTACCGACGAGCAAGAGCACGAGCGTCGTCACGGTGGCGAGCTTGACGGTGAGCCACATGGCGAGCCAGTCTGTTTGACTGAATTGAAATTCCATGGGGTCTTAGGGGGACGTGTATCCCAGATTTTCGATGATGGCCTTGACTCGGGTCGAACGCAGGTACTCGAGGAAAGCACGCGCGGCGGTGTTACCCGCGGCGCGCTTGAGTAAAACCGCGTCCTGGCGCAGCGGTTCGTAAAGTTCCACGGGCACTATCCATTGCGAGCCTATTCGCGATGCCGGCAGCGCACGCACCTGCGCCAGCGCAACGAATCCCGCGGTGGCGTTGCCGCTGCTAACGAACTGAAGAGTCTGTGCGATGTTCTCTCCGTATACCAAACGGTGCGAAAGACGTTCCCACACGCCCAGTTTCTTCATCGTCAGTACGGCGGCGGCGCCGTAGGGCGCGGTTTTCGGATTGGCGATGGCGAGTCGCGCGATGTCGCCTGTTCGCAAAATGTCGCCGCGACTGTCCACGATACCGGGTTGCGGACTCCAGAGCACGAGCCGACCGATGGCGTACGTGAAACGTGTTCCGGGGACTGCCAACCCTTCGGTTTCCATGCGCTTGGGCGTTTCGTCGTCGGCCGAGAGCAACACGTCAAACGGCGCACCGTTTGCGATCTGCGCGTAAAGCTTCCCGGTAGCGCCATAACTCACGACCAGCTTGTGTCCGGTGGTGCGCTCGAAGTCGGGCGCGAGGCGGGTGATCGTGCTAGTGAAGTTGGCTGCGACGGCCGCGGTGAATTGTTCGGCGCGTGCGGCACCGGTGATGAAGACAAGAAACAGAAAACAGGAGGGGAGGTAGAAAGAATGAAAACTCATGTTGTGCCTTGTACAACCGAACACCACGGATGGCAAGTCCATTCTGCTGGTCACGAAACACGCAACAGGCAATAATGTCACATGCTCATTTATCGCATGTGGACCCTTTCCTATTTTCGTGCATCTGTGCTGCTGCTGGCGCTCGCGTTTGCCGCGCCTGCGCGCGCGCAAGATGCTGCGGCAATAGTTAAATCGGCGATTGACTACTGGCGCGATGTGTCGTCCTACTCGGTGGCCGACATGGTTATTCATCGCCCGGACTGGCAGCGTTCTGTGACCTTCCGTGTCTGGACACGTGGCGAGAAGCAGTCACTGGTGCGCGTGGTGGCACCGCCCAAGGATGCCGGCAATGCCACGCTCCTGCTCGACAACGACATGTGGAGCTTTACGCCCAAGATCAATCGTGTGATCAAGATTCCCTCCAGCATGATGAACCAGAGCTGGATGGGCTCGGATTTTTCCAACAACGATCTCTCCAAGGCCGACGACCTGATTGAGCAGTACACGCACAAGCTGCTCGCGACCCAGACCCAGGATGGCCACACGGTGTATGTGATCGAGTCCATTCCCAAGGAAGCCGCGCCGGTGGTCTGGGGGCGGGAGGTGGTGACGGTGCGCGATGACTACGTGTTGCTTGAACATGCTTTCTACGATCAGCAGGGAGCGCTCGTGAAGAAGCTGACGACTCAGGAACTGAAGCCGATGGGCGGCAAGATCGTGGCCGCGCGTCAGCGCATGCAGAAGGTGGACAAGCCGAATGAGTGGACTGACGTGAGAACCCACGAGGTGAAATTCGGCATCGATATCCCGGCCAGCATGTTCACGCTCGCCAATCTGCGCAATCCGCGGGAGTAGGGTATGGAAGACGTTGTGCTGCGCCTCGCCTGGCGGAATCTCTGGCGGCACAAGCGCCGAACCTGGCTGACGGCCTCGGCCATTGCGTTCGTCACCGTGCTCATGGTGTTCCTCATCACCCTGCAACTCGGTTCCTATAATCTGATGGTGGACAGCAGCCTGCGCATTTTTACCGGCCAGCTGCAGGTCCAGCGCGAGGGTTATCTCGACAAGCCGCAAATTCGCACCATTATCCCGGATGCCCTGACACTCGCCCAGCGCCTGCGCCAGAACCCGGCGCTGGACGGCGTCGGGATCGTGGTGCGCGCCCAGAGCTTCGCGCTGGCCGCGAGCGGTACGCGCAGCTTCGGTGTGCAGGTGGTCGGTACCGAACCGGAGTTCGAGGGGCGCGTGTCCACCATTCCGGGCCTGATCAAGGCCGGTCGATATCTCTCCACGGCCTCGGCGCAGGAGGCCGTGCTCGGCGCAGCGCTGGCGAAGAATCTCCAGATCAAGGTCGGCGATGAGCTGACGCTGCTCGGTTCCGCCCTGGATGGATCCGTGGCCGCGACCATTGTGCCGGTGGTTGGCATATTTGAAAGCGGTATGCGCGACCTGGATCGTGTGCTGGTCGAGATGCCGTTGCGCACCTTTCAGGATGTCTTCGGCATGGGCGAAGGGGCGCATGCTATCGCCTTGCTGGCGCCCGATATCAAACAGCTGCCGCTGCTGCAACGCGAGGTCGATCGCCAACTGCCGGCCACGTCCCGGCTGGTGGCGCTCGACTGGGAACGGCTCATTCCCGGCCTCAAGCAGCTCATTCAGGCGGACTGGACCACCGCGTGGTTCACCTATATCGCGTTGATCGTGGTCGTGACCTTCAGCATCCTCAACACCTTCATCATGTCAGTGCTGGAACGCACGCGTGAGTTCGGCATCATGCTGGCGCTCGGCGCCACGCCGCTGCGCATCGGCACGCTGGTGTTCATCGAGACCGCGCTGCTGGCTTTGATCGGGCTGCTCATCGGCCTCGCTATCGGGATACTCATCGCGGCCACCCTGTCGAAAGTCGGTTTCACCTATCCCGGCCTTGAAGAGCTCATGGGGCAGTACGGGCTGCCGGGGATGATCTATCCGAAGCTGAGCGCCACCAGCATCTTGCTCGGGCCGGCGGTGATCCTGACGTTCATCCTCATCGCGGCGCTGTACCCGGCATTGCGCATTCGCAAATTGCAGCCGGTGGAGGCCATTCATGCGGTCTGAATCCGCAAACGCGCCTGATCGTATGTCGGGACGAACTAGCGAAGCGAGTAGGGCTTCTGTTATGGCGCGCGGCCCTCGGCTCGGTTCCATCGCCGACGCAATACGCGCGCCGTTACTGGTTACGCTGGCCTGGCGCAATCTGTGGCGCCACAAACGCCGCACGGCGGTGATGCTGTTTGCGCTCGCGCTCGGGATCTGGTCCATGGTGGTCATGGCGGCATTGATCCGCGGCTCCATGGAGCAGCACGTCAAGAAGGAGATCCTCAATCTCACCGGGCATGTGCAGATCCACGCTCCCGGTTATCGCGACGACCCGGCGGTCGATTATCGCTTCACGTCGCCAGCGGCGCTGGTGCAGGCGTTGACGCAGAAACCGCTGGTCGCGGCCAGCGCACGGGTGCGCGTGCCGGCGGTGATCTCGAGCGAACGCGAGTCGGCGGGTGTGACACTGGTCGGTATCGACCCGGAGCGCGAACGCGGCCTGTCCTTCATCAGCACCGCGGTCACGACGGGACAGTATCTCGCCTCGCCGGACGACCCCGGCCTGCTGCTCGGCCGCAAGCTGGCCGAGCGTCTCGAAACCGCGCTCGGGCGGCGCGTGGTGCTGATGAGTCAGGACGCCAACAATCAGATCGGCGATCGCGGTTTCCGCGTGGTCGGCATTTTCGACGCAGATCCGCAGGCCATGGAAACCGGCTATGTGTTCATCGGCCTCGACGCCGCCCGGAAAATGCTCAAGATCGGTAATGATGTGTCCGAGATTGCGGTGATGGCGCGCGACCGCAACCGGCTGGATGACGAGGTGCAGACCTTGCGCGCTGCGGCGCCGGATCTGGATGTCGCACCCTGGACCGATGTGCAGCCGCTGCTGGTGCTGACCGAAAAGGTGAACAATGTGGTACTGCTCATCTGGTTTGCCGTGGTGTTTGCGGCCATGGCCTTCGGGCTCATCAACACCCTGCTCATGGCGGTGTTCGAGCGCACCCGCGAGTTCGGCCTTTTTCAGGCGCTCGGCATGCCGCCGCGCTTCATCATCGGCCAAGTGCTGATCGAATCGCTGATGCTGCTGATGCTGGCGCTGGTCCTCGGCAATCTCGCGTCCTGGGCGAGCGTGGCCGGCCTGCGGGGCGGCATCGACCTGTCGGCCTTTTCCGAAGGGCTTGAAATGGTGGGCATGAGTCCGGTGATTTATCCGGCGCTGGCCGCGGGCGACATCACGGCGGCCAATGTCATTGTCGTGGTGCTGGGCGTGCTCGCGAGTCTGTATCCCGCGTGGCGCGCATCGCGCTATGTGCCGGTTGAAGCCATTACGAGGACGTAGACACATGCAGCCACGCACTGTCGTCTGTCGTCAGGTCAGCAAGGTCTATCGCCAGAATGTAATCTCCGTGCAGGCGCTGACCGACATCAACCTGGAAATCCCGAGGAAGGATTTCCTGTGTCTGTCCGGCCCCTCCGGCTCCGGCAAGAGCACGCTGCTCAATCTCATCGGCGGGCTGGATCGGCCCACGAGCGGCGAGGTCGAGGTGGACGGCATTGCGCTGGCGTCGCTCGGCAAGGGCACGCTCGCCAGGCTGCGGCTGCAACGCATCGGTTTCGTGTTCCAGGCCTACAACCTGATCCCGGTTTTGAGCGCACGTGAAAACGTCGAGTTCGTCATGCAGTTACAAGGCGTGTCAGGCGCCGACCGTCGCGCCCGCGCCATGGACATGCTCAACGAGGTCGGCCTGGCCGACCTCGAAGACCGCCGCCCCGGCGAACTCTCCGGCGGCCAGCAGCAGCGCACGGCCGTCGCCCGGGCCCTCTATCACGGCGGCGACGTCCTGCTCGGCGACGAGCCCGTCTCGGCCGTCGACGGCCTGCAGGCGCGCGAAG